>JAGGWT010000106.1 GCA_021163455.1 Thermoplasmata archaeon
ACAACCTCTTTCACCTTTTTCAGCACATCGATATCTCTTATAACGAGATCAGATTTCGTCTGGACATCGAGAGAAAAATCGCTCTTCGCTATCTGCTCTACACAGAGGCGAGAAAGTTTGTAATTTTTCTCCACTGGCTGATAGGGATCCGTTACCGTCGATAAGCCGATAACACCCCTCTCTTTTTTCTTGAGTTCTTTTGCCAGAATAGTGGGTATGTTTCTCCTGATCTCAACAAACTTTCCCCACTTCTCTCTGGGAATTGAAAGAACATTCGGAACGTAACAGTAAAGACATGCATGCTCGCAACCGCGATAGGGATTAAGGCTGTAATCGATATCAGGTAATTCAGACTTTGAGAGGGCGGTTTTGCAGTAGATCTCCTTAATTCTCATCAAAACTCCTCTAATCTCCTCTGCATCAGCAAATCCTTCAGAATGGCACTGTTCTTTATCCATCTCTCCACAGGAATATCCATGAATTTGCGAATCTCCTCAAGAACTTCTTTCAAACTCTCGCATTTCGTATACTCTCTTTTTAAAGCAGCCCTGACAGCCTCTCTCACATTCCACACTCCAACCGGTAGTATATATCCAGGATGCGCCTCTCTCAGAACTATAACTCCCGCCTGGCGCCGTTCCTGGTTGAGTTTTTCGTTGACAGCTAACCTTGCTGCATAGTAACAGCCACCAATCTCAGCATAGGTCTTTCTACCTTTGTAAAATTCATAACTGTTGAACATGGATATGCTTTTCCCATAAGGATTCCATGTTGTTTTCGGATACCACGCCTCTATGAGTTCATATCTCCATGTTGTTGGCAGAAATATCACAATCCACCTGTTGTCGAGTTTCTCATATTTGTAGACTCTGTACTCGTTGATAAGAGGATACTGTTTGGTGTTCTTCATCAGTTCCTCTCCAATCATCGAATCCACTGCTGTTATGCTCCATCTGGTTGGGACGAATCTTCTGTATTTTTTCTCTCCAAATGCCCCAACGCTGAAGGCTTTCTGGATTCTTGATACAAGAACTCCTTTCCTGTAGAGTTCTATAACGGCATCTCTAGCTTTAAGGTCTGTATCATAGTATGCTTTTTCGATGTGATGGTCATATTTTGGATTGGATATGTCAAGATATCTTATCGGTGCAGATGGGCCATGTGGCTGGGCATCATCGTAGAGAGCAATCCTTCCGTACGGCTTTTTTTCGAATAACATCTCTGTATCAACCGAATTTCTTGCAAGAGCAAGTTCTCTGGTAAAATCAACTATTTTGTCTCTCTTCTCAACATCGTAAACATTCACAACATATTTTCCTCTGATAAGATGAGACCTGAACTTCACGATATCATCTATGGTCACATTCTCCCATAGTTCCGGTAAATCGATATAAGATGTATCTCCTGCAAATGGTGGAACAAGAGGTCCTATCGCAACCTTGGGATATCCTATTCTCCCAACGAATATGCTTGGTGGTGAGGAGCCTTCAAGGAAAACATCATCTATGAGTGGCTGAACCTTGCTGTAATGGAAAAATTTCACGAGAACAGGACATCTCTCTTTACCGCAGAGCATCTTTGTTCCTCTGCAGAGTACACAGAGGTTGAAGTTAGATGAACCTTTGATGCTGAATTTCTTCTGGTGCCAGCTTTTATAACTCCCCACAAGAATAATAACAGACTCTTTCGAACTAAAAAGTTTTTGGAGGAGTGTGAAAGGATAAGATCTCTCCAGAGGCGCGCACCTGAAGACTGCCAGTAAATTGAGAGACGGTTTCCTCAGAATATCGCGGCATTCTCTTTTCTTGATTTGATAGAGCCTCCGCCAGTTAAAAGTTGCCCAGAAAAATGGTTTCAAAATATCCCTTGTTTCAGAATCGGAGAGAATATCAACCCGCCAGAGGAGACTCACATCAAAAAATTGAAATCATAGAGAATGCGATAAAAATAAAGAAAAAGGACTTTTAATTTGTTTACACCGTACTCCACTCCTTAAGTACCGAGTACCATCTAAACTCATGAATATCTGGTATGGATTCCAGTTTTCTTATTATCCTCTCATAACCCTTTGGCAGGGTTCTGATTCGAACCTTTGCTATGACATCGTAATTCCCTGTTACAGCGGATACGCTCTCAATTCCTCTGATTTTCCAGATTTTCTCTATGAGCTCCTCAATCCTGACTCCGCTTTTTGCTTTTATGAATATGTACGCTGTAATCTGAGCAAGCGCAAAGGAGAGAATTCCAAGTACAACAAGAATTATACCTATTGCTTTTATAAGCCAGAGGACTGTGGACTGCGGTACCGGGATTTCAACGACATGGGATATAATAAATGTCACAGGTATGGAAAAGATTACTATAGATGCTCTCACCGCCTCGGTGATACTCGCCTTTCCCATACCAAGAGCCCTTATGTAGAGGACGTATGCAAAGAATGTTATACTCGTTGATATTGCCACCATACCAAAGAATTCTCTGCAGTTTCTCAAACTATCTGCTATATAGGATGTGCCTGTAGATATATCATGAATCAGCATAATTGCGATTACAAATACCAGGGTGAATATCAGGTTCCATAATCTTATGTTTATAGAGTCATTGGGCTTGCCATTTATTCTGAGAAGTTTCAGTTTCCTCTGACTTATGGAGAACAGAACCCAGCCTGGATTGACTACAAAGAACATTGCAGCAAGCGGTGCAATCTCGATATTTCCTGATATAGATATGGAGCCAAGAATGGCACCTAGGGTAACAATTACGGAGGACTGTACCTCTATAAGCGTCGGTGCATTCTTTTCGGCTATCATTTCCACAAGGAGGAGATAGAGTATCACAACCCTGAAGAATGGAATAACCGCTGAAGGGTCGACCATGAGCGAGAGAACATAAAAATATCCTATTGTGGAGATGGCATTACCCAGACCGGCAAAGATATGATACTTGAATTCCTCCTTTGTGATGAATCTCAGCCCATCAAAAGCAGGGTCAATTATTACAGAGCCCAATCTTCTTCCCCGCACTCTGATGGAGAGAAGCAGGCATATCAGTATAGTCGTAATCAGACCGATAAAGAATGTGTTGAAACCGTATATCCAGGATACCTCGCTGGAAGGATAACGTGCTGATAACCACGATGTTATTATGGTATCTATACCAACGGTTACAGCAGAGAAGATGGTAGAGGTTATCGCCACTATGTAGAAGAGATATTTTCTCCTTACTCTTATTGCAGGAATCATAGTGATATCTCTTTCTCTATCACATAGGTAACGGTCTGCTTTATTCCGTCAATGAGATGGAGTTTATCGGTGAGTTTCATAAGGTCTTCAAGATTGTCCACCCTGACTTTGATAATCATATCGTAATCACCGCTAACCACGGAAATATTTTCCACATTCTCTATCTCCTTGGCTTTTTTGAGTATCTCTTCCAGTTTCCCGATTCGTGTTCTCACCAAGATGTATGCCTTTATCATACTACCACCTAGCTCTCACGCCCGAAACATAAACTGTTTTATAAGATTAACCGTGGATTTGGTATTATCCTTTCTACACGATTGCTTTTTCCTTTACCATCTCAAAGAGTTTCAGGAATTTATCTGTTATCACATCCATTCTGTTCTCCTCAACGTATCTCCTTGCATTTTCTCTGAGTTTTTCTCTGGTGTTTTCATCTTCTATCAGGAGAGAGATCTTGCTCACCAAGTCCTCAACATTCCTGTACAGCAAAACAGGATTATCTTCCGGAAGTATCTCAAAATGCCTTGTGTTGGGTGCAACTGTTGGAACCAGAGAGCCGATGCACTGACAGAGAGTGGATGATACAACAACCTTATCTGTGCGACCCTTTGGTAGAAGGTGTATATCCGATGAATGCAGATATCTATACACCTCCTCTGTGTCTTTTATTCTTTCCCTTTCCTGAATGAGCCATCTCCTGCTGAAATTAAGCAAGCCATCGGATCTTACTATTCTGTAAATGAAATCGTATTTGCTGCTCAATCTGTCCAGCGCCTCAATAAAGTCAGCATATTCCTTTTCCGGCTGTCTTCCAAAACTGAAAAATTTTATTCCATCTTCACCAAATTTTCTGTTGCCGGGATTTACAGGATAACACGGGTATGGAATCACATGGATATTTCCCCCATATCCTCTAAGCATCTCCACATATCTATTATCAAATACAGCCACAAAGTCAAAGATATCCAGAGATGAATATTTCATGCTCTCCCTATCACCCTCGTGGACAACCACACCTGTTGTAATTTCTTGCTCTTTCAACATATTAACAAGACGTTCCACATCCCCATAGGGGATGCTCGTGTATGACTCTACAAGCAATACATCAAAATCTTCTTTCATTATCTTATCCAAATCTATGCCGCCGCCGGACAT
>JAGGWT010000079.1 GCA_021163455.1 Thermoplasmata archaeon
AGGATTCTGTACATAGACAATGTTCTTTACACAATCTCAGATGGGAAGATAAGAATGACAGATCTCTCTACACTGCATGTACTCGGCGATATCAACCTCCCCATTCATTCCATCCACAGCGGCGCCGCCGGAGACCTAGTTAAGATACTCCGCCAATCCTGAGACTCGGGTCACCAATCAGTAACCATTCTTCAACATTTTTTGCTATCAGAGCAGAGCCATTCCTGCTTGTATCGTTCCAGTCGATGGTGAAATTTGAAAGAAACGCCTCTATCGTTTTTGCCCAGACCTCTCCAAGAGTTTCCGAACCGGCAGCATATTTTTCAAAGAAGTGCATATCCAGCCACTCTATTCCACCTTCCTTTCTGCTTATATCCGGAGATTCGTAACTGAAACCGGTGGAGGCGATGGTTGCAATGCTTCCTCCTCTTGGATTTCTCACCAGACCCCACCCCCAGCAATATGGTATTCCATATGGTATCAGTCCCATGAAATAGACCCACTCAGAGTGCAGTATACTGACATTGAACATGTTGTTAAAACATCCACTTCCGGAGATGCAGATTGGCAATCTGTTCCCGTTGTGGAGAAAGAACATGTGCCACAACTTCAGACCATATATCCATTTCTCGCTATCTGGCGGATGTGTGCCCCACAGCGCGGGACTCCCGTGCCCGGAGAACCATATAAATCCACATCCCCTGTTTATCTCCCTTATGACATTCACGGGACTCAATTTTCCCTCCGATGCCCATAACTTCACAGCATCGAATCCATCCATGTACAGTATGCCCTGCTGGGTGTAAACCTCTCCATCATAATAGTCTGTTTTTTCCGGATATGTATCTCCTGCCACGACGACGAATCTCCTGAACCACTTGCTGTTACTCCAGTCACCGCTTTCGTACTTTATTATTTTCTTGACAACTATCTTTACATCTCTTATATTTCTGCACGGCAAGCGCCCAACGTACACATCAGGATGGAGATCGGGTCTATCTAATGCTGTACCATCTTCGGGCCATTCTCCAAAAATTCCGTTATCGTTGTCATCCCACGAAGAAAAGTTACCATTTTCATCATAAATATCAGCAAAGTAAAGGTCTGTGAGGAACTTTCCTTCCCTGATGTATTTGGTCCCATAGTCGTACCCCCTGCTCAGATGACTGTATCTCACGGGTATCCAGAAATCATCAAATGGGGTTTGACCCTTTTTCCCTCCAACCAGAAGCACATATTTTACACCCCATATCTCCACCGCGAATTTTATGAAATATTTCAGTTTCTCCGCTTTATCCCTTCCATACCAGAACATCTGGTCATAGACATCCTCTATACTGACCAGTTTTGTCTTTATTCCATGTTTTATCTTGTGCTCCACCAGAGGCTCAAGAGCTTTGTGAAATTTCTGGGGAGCTATTATAACGAGGTCATACACAGCATTTTCATGTTCTGCATGGTATACGGTGGGAAAGAGAAACAGGATAGCAATCATGAGTGTGCCGATTCTCCTCATATTACGGATTAAATTATCGAGTCAGACCTATAAATTTCTTGCGATATTTTACGTACCTACTTACTTCTCCGTCTGGAAAAGAGTTCCATCAGCACAGGTATCTCCTCCATCTTCTCCCGGGGCAGCTTTTCCCATACTATACCCTTTGGTTTAGTAGGGTTATCTATCCTAACTGTCCGGGTTGGAGTAACAACCATATCTACGCCGAGGTCAAACTCGTCTCTGGGTATCTCAAAATCGACAAACTGGACATCGTGAATGGTGGTTATTACTGGTGTACTTTCATCCAGCCGACCTGTCTCTAATAGTATGCTGTATTCAAGCTCCGCGTAGCCGCCGCCTTTTCCAATTCTGTTCCCTCTGTGATCAACGCATACGCTGCCTATAATTACAACATCAACTTCTGGAATCGCATCAATGGGAATCTTTCTCCCATATCGAAATGCGCCACGTATGGAGGATGCTTCTCTGTAAACTTCTGGTCTAATTTTATCCGGCTCAAGAATCAGAAAACCCTCTCTCAATCTGGGTGTCGGCATAATCAATATTTTACCGGATGATAGAGCCATGTACCTTGCTTCCTTTTGCGGGCTGTCCGGATTTATCTTAACAACCTCAGCCTTTTTCCATGCGGATAATTTTTCCAGTCTTCGGGAGGCCTTTTCGGCACCAACAAAATTGGGTATCCTGCCTCTCGCTCCAGGAAATCTCGATATACCTTCCTTCTCCAGTTTGTCCCACATCCACTCTCTTATCTCCTTCTTATCCATCATCACCTCAACCGGAGTTTAGATTTTCAGTTTTGGGTGTGAATCGTTTTTAGAAAGGTCTGAACAGATTGATATTCCTTCTGAAATCATCCGCCGCATCTCTCACGCACTGTGGAAAATCCCCCTCCGCATATATCACGCTGCGTGAGACGTTTATTATGATATTCTTTCCGCTGGTGCAACCATATCTTACAGATTTCTCAAGGTCTCCACCCTGCTTGCCTATTCCTGGTATGAGTATAATTCTATCATCTCCGAGAATCTTTCTGACTTCCCTGATCTCCTCGGGATAAGTTGCTCCTACAACTGCTCCGCAGTTTGGTCCCCATTCCTTTATCCTCTCCGCAACAAGCTGGTACAGCCTTTTGCCATTTACCTTCCTGTCCTGTATCTCTGAAGAAGAGGGATTTGATGTCTTGCAGATAACAAACACGTATCTATCTTCATACTCCAGAAATGGTTTGATAGAATCATAACCGAGATATGGATTCAGGGTTGCAGCATCTCCTTTTATAACCTCAAAAACGGCTTTCGCATACATCCTTGCTGTGTTACCTATATCCCCCCTCTTTCCATCTATTATCACTGGAATATCGTCCGGTATGATTTTTACCGTGTCAATGAGAGCCTTTACACCGGCGATGCCAGATGCTTCATAAAAGGCGAGATTTATCTTGTAACTGCACACCAGGTCTTTTGTATGTGATACAACCTCTTTGTTGAAACTGAGCAAAGGATTCTCATCATCTTTAAGATAATCAGGTATTTTCGAGAGATCTGTATCGAGTCCCACGCACAGAAGAGAATCGTTTTTATCTATGGCATTTTCCAGTTTTTCAACGAACCTCATTGCTGCACTCTAAAAAATCTAATGTATTTAAGGGTTTAGGGGATACGGTTCTTTGATGAACATCATATATGGTATATGCTCGTGGGGTCTCGGACATGCAACGAGATCTTTACCAATAATGAGGAAACTGATAGAGGAGGGAAACAATCTCACAGTGATATCACACGGTAATTCCCTCAAGTTCCTAAAAAGGGAGCTGGGAGATGAAGGTATAAGGTACTTTGATGTGAAAGATTACCCGATACCTGTAGCAGAAACAAGAGGCGCCTTTATAGCAAAATCCTTTCTTTACTGGCCAAAGTTTATGAGCAGGATGCACAGGGGTTTGGAATTCGTCACGAAGCTTCTCGAGAAAGAAAAAATCGATGTGATAATATCTGATGGCAGGTATGATATCTATAGCAGAAGAATCCCCTCTTTTCTCATAAATCATCAGGTGAGGATTCTGAATCCTCTAAACATGAGAACCCTCGAATTCGGCAGTGAAATATACAACCTGTTCTTCCTTAAGGATAGATTCATCAGGTTTTTAGTCCCCGATTACGAAAACGATGACCTTTCGGGAAAGCTCTCTCATAATCTTAAACTGATAAAGAGAAATAAAATAGCCTATATCGGCGTGCTCTCCGATTTCAGAAAAAGAGACCTCAAAAAGGATATAGATTACCTCATTTCCATAACCGGTCCGGAACCGCAGAGAAGCATCCTTGAAAATATACTGATGAAACAGATAGGAAATATGGATGGAAAAATAGTTGTCACCCTCGGCAGACCTGATAAGGAGGTATTTCGGAAAGAGGAGAACATAGAGGTATACAGTATCCTGAACAAGGAAAAAAGAGAAGAACTCCTCAACAGGGCAAAGATGGTAATATCAAGGTCAGGATACTCCACCATAATGGACCTCGCTGTTATAAAGACAAGAGCCCTGCTGATACCGACGCCGGGCCAGGTTGAGCAGGAATATCTTGCGAAATATCATATGGAAAAAGAAAACTTCTACTGTGTGGACCAGGATAGAGTGAATCTTCCAGAAGATGTTAAGAAAGCAAGAAGGTACAGTGGTGTGAGAAGAGAATGTGATGTGGAGAAGAGCGTGGAAAATGTTATCGAGGAGGTAAACAACGCCCGCTAAATCTTTATCACCATATATATATAAATCCGCAAGCGGATACCACGGGATGGATTTTCAGAGGTGTGCACATGTATCTTACAAAAGAAGAAGAGAAAATACTGGACGGAGAGTACGGAGAGATTAAAGAGAAGATGTTCAGGATACTCGTTGTTATCGGTGATATTTATGGTGCTGACAGAATGATACCCGTTTCATCATGCCAGATATCCGGTGTTTCTTACAAATCCATAGGTGAATACGGTCTCGAATTTCTTGAAAGCATCTCTGAAAAAGGAGCGAGAGTGGTTGTTCCATCCTATCTGAACCCTGCCGGTGTAGATTTAAAATTGTGGAAACAACTGGGATATCCAGAGAACTTTGCGAGAAAGCAGATGAGGATAGTGAGAGCATTCAGAAAGATGGGCATATACCCAACATTGACATGCACACCTTACCTCATAGGGAATATTCCCAGATTTGGAGAACATCTGGCATGGGCGGAATCCTCTGCTGTCTCTTTTGCAAACTCTGTGATAGGTGCAAGAACCAATAGGGAGGGTGCCATTTCTGCACTTGCATCTTCCATATGCGGAGTCACCCCAAACTACGGTTTGCATCTCGAGGAGAACAGAAAACCAGATGTAATCGTGAATATCAACACAGAACTGAATGAAATATCCGATTTTGGGTTACTCGGCTACTATCTTGGCAGGGTACTGAAAAACAGAATACCCTATCTCAGAGGTATAAAGTTTGCAACCACAGACCATCTCAAAGCCCTCGGCGCCGCCATGGCTGCTACTGGTTCCATAGCTCTCTACCATGTCGAGGATTTAACACCCGAGGCGAGAAATTTCAAACTGGAGAATCTGGAAAAATTCAGTGTGGATGAAGAGGAACTAAAGGAAGAGAAGGAGAGGTTCTCGGGAGAAGATCTGGATGCTGTTATGATAGGTTGCCCTCATGCATCTCTGAACGAGATAAAGGAAATTTCGGCACTGGTTAAGGGTAAGAAGCTGAGAAAACCCCTCTGGATATTCACCTCAAGATTCGTAAAGAAACTGTCGGTTGATACGGGATTGTCGAGGATAATAGAAAAGGCTGGTGGAAAGATAATATCAGATACATGCATGGTGGTTTCTCCAATAGAAGAGATGGGTTTCAAGGTGGTGGGTGTGAACTCCGGAAAGGCGGCAAACTATCTGCCGAATCTCTGCGGATGTCGGGTTGTGTTTGGTAGTTTGAAAGAACTCATAGAGATGATAATATGAAGGGGAAAACGATATATCCCGGAAGGGTTGAGGGATGCGCCGTTGTAAGTATGGAACCCATTGGATTCTATGGAGGCGTGGATGTAAAAAGTGGAGAGATTGTGGAGAAAGGTCATCCTCTGGAGGGAAGAAGTATAAAGGGAAAGATACTGGTTTTTCCTCACGGTAAGGGGTCGACAGTTGGTTCATACATCATATATGGTTTGAAAAGATATGGAAACGCACCACTCGCTATAGTGACAGAGAATATCGACACTGTCGTCGCGGCCGGCGTCATCCTTGCTGGAATTCCATGTGTAGATGGTATAGACATCTCCAGAATCAGAGATGGAGATATTGTTGTGGTGGATGGTGATAAAGGAGAGATTGAAATTAAAAGAAGAGCAGAGGATGGATAAAAATCTTAAATAGGAAAAGTATACATGTTCATTGTAGCGGGTGTGGTGTAGTCTGGTATCACATAGCCCTGCCACGGCTATTACCCGGGTTCGAATCCCGGCACCCGCACTCTGAGTATCATAAATTACTCACATAAATTACTCAAATTAAAGAAAAAGAGGAAAAACTGTTCTCTTGTTTTGGCCTTGGTTAAGATGAGAACTCAAATGGTATTATGATGGCAGGAAGGAAACTCAGTATGATTGCGAGATCAAGCAAGGTGATTTTTATGTTGTTCCACACCATGTATACTGATAGCAGGAATGGAATCGTGAAGAGACCGATGTAAACGAAAGGTTGCAGTATGAATCTGGGCTTGGGGAAGACAAAGCCATATGATGAGAACGCATAGGTGAGTTGCAGATAATAGATTGCGAGCACATAATCTGCTGAGCAGTTCATGTGACTCTCGTTTCCAAAGAGGCCCCATATGCTTCTCCATAGCGAACTGTTTATTTCTATGCTCTTGTTCTGTATTAATCTGCCCAGCGGACCGCTCATGTTGAGCGTCCCAAGTATACCTCCGGTTGTGTTCATATATATACCTGTAGCATTCATTTTTATTGTGGTTCTACTTGGATCGATAATATACGGTGGAATTATCATTCCGAGAGGGCGTAGTCCAAAGGTCTTTATTGTCTTGAGAGGGGCAAACGTGACGAACACAGATGGAGCCAGGCTGAAGTAGGGCTCCGATATACGAGGCAGATTCAGAAAACTCCTGTTACCACCATTCTGGCTATCATTCTGATTCCCTGCTAAACTGTACCATATCTCTCTTGTCATCTCTTCCATATTCTGTGGAGTGAAATCTTCTGGAAGAATTCCCTTCTCTCTGAGGAGATCAATTTTCTGCTCAACGAGATTCCTGTACTCTTCCACAGATTTAGCTGAACGGATTTTTTCATTTATGCTTGTAATTTCTTCGTACAACTCCTGAGCTTCCTTACCGGATATCGCGATGGTTCTGGATATATCTTCATTGTATCCAGCTACTATCCTGATTTTTGCAGGAACGGATTTATCGTCATTTATCTCGCTTGCACCCAGTGGTATCGCAAGAGTTAACAGAATTGACACAATGACAGATACCACAGCTAATCTTTTCCCATATCCACCCATTTTATCCTCAACTTAAAAATAATTTCGGCACATTATATAAATGTTTTTACATTTGTGCTTTATATCTCAGGGTGTTGATATTGTACAGCACACATTAACCCTGCTAACCAATATCAAAGCAAGAGATTTATAGACAGTTCTTATTATGACAGTGAGGGGTCAGACTTATGACCTATCTGCTGAGAGACGAGACTCTAATCGGATGGTGGGAGAACTTCTTCATAGAGTACTGTAGCAACGAAATAGAAACGGTCGCCCTCAAATATCCCAAAATGAGAAGTTTGTTTGTGGATTACTGGTTAATAGATAAGGTTGATCATGAGATGGCTGAACTCCTTCTCGATGAGCCTCAAAAGATGATATTCAACGCAGAATTTGCTCTGAACAACATTGATGTTGCTGTGGATAAACAGATAAAATTGCATTTCAGAGTGTACAATCTTCCAGATACAAATCGTATCCCCATAAGATATCTGAGAGCAGAACATCTTGGAAAGCTCGTTGCTATAGAAGGGCTCGTCAAAAAGGTTACAGAGGTTAGACCCAAATTGAAAAAAGCTGTTTTCATCTGTCAGAGATGTGGAGCCGAAAACGTTGTCGAGCAGGATGAGGAACTACTCAAAGAACCGGTCCAGTGTATAAACTGTGAGAGGTCATCATCCTTCAAATTATCAACATCCATGTCCACTTTCATAGATTCCCAGAAACTCGAAATACAGGAAAGTCCCGAAGGGTTAAGGGGCGGCGCCCAGCCGGAGAGGATAAGCATATTCATAGAAGATGACCTCGTTGGAGATGTTGCACCTGGAGATAGGGTTATAGTGAATGGAATCCTCCTTGCAAGGCAGAGGAGGAGAGGTGTTCAGAGATTAACATCCTTCGATAAGGTGATACAGGCTGTATCTATAGAAAAACAGGAGCAGGCATTTGAGGAAGTAGAAATAACAGAGGAAGATGAAAAGAAGATTCTTGAGGTAAGCAGATTGCCCGACATCTATGAAAGGATGAGAGAAAGCATAGCTCCAACCATATACGGTATGGAAACCGAGAAGGATGCCCTTGTTCTCCAGCTCTTTGGAGGAGTTCCGAAAACGATGCCCGATGGAACAAGGATAAGAGGGGATATACATGTTCTCTTTGTTGGAGATCCTGGTACGGCAAAATCCCAGATACTGAGTTATATATCAAAGCTGGCTCCAAGAAGCATATATGCCTCTGGAAAAGCCACATCCGCTGCTGGATTGACAGCTGCTGCAGTTAGAGATGAATTTGGAGAGGGTCACTGGACCCTTGAGGCAGGGGCGCTGGTTCTGGCTGATATGGGAATAGCGTGTATAGATGAGATAGATAAGATGAGCGAGCAGGATAGAAGTGCCCTTCACCAAGCAATGGAGCAGCAGGAGATAAGCGTTGCCAAAGCGGGAATCAATGCCACCCTTAAGTCAAGATGCGCAATTCTTGCTGCTGCAAATCCGAAACTCGGAAGATTCGATGAGTTCATCCCGATTCATGAGCAGATCAATATGCCGCCCGCCTTGCTTTCAAGATTTGATTTGATATTTTCACTGATAGATAGGCCGGATAGGGAGAGAGACAGTGAACTCGCTCTACACATTCTCAAAACACACAAAGCCGGAGAGGTAAGGGAACAGAGAGCGAGAATCAAAGAATCGAGATACACAGAAGATGAGGAAAGAAAACTACTCGAGAGAGTTACGCCAACCTTTGACCCGGAGTTTTTGAGAAAATATATAGCGTATGCCAAGAGAAACATCTTTCCCGTTATGGATGATGAGGCTATAGAGAGGATAAAGGATTATTATGTCTCGTTGAGGTCATCATCTGAGGAATCTATACCTTTCACTCCAAGACAACTCGAGGCATTCGTCAGGCTGGCGGAGGCGAGCGCGAGAGTGAGACTGAGTGACAGGGTTACCATAGAAGATGCAGAGAGAGCAATCAACATAATCGAGAAATATCTCAGAAGGGTTGGTGTGGATAGAGAAACCGGCAGGATAGACATTGATATGATCGCAACCGGTATAAGCAGAACCCAGCAGGACAGATTGAGAACGATACTCAGCATAATCAGAGACCTCTGTCGAGAGTCACCGGATGGAATGGCCAGTATGGAGGATATTCAAAGAGAGGGAGAGGCTCGCAAGATAGAGAGAGAAAAAATCAAAGAAGCTATCGAGAAATTGAAGAGAAATGGACAGATATACGAACCAAAGCATAATCATTTCAGATTGACTGAGGAGTACTGATTGGCAGAATAGCCAGAGCAATTGCATTACCTTGATTCCTCCATAGAAAGTTTTAAGTACAGAGATGGGCATTAGTCGGTGAGGAGGGTGGTGAGAGATGAAAATAACAAACCCACACGAATTGGTAGGAAAGAAAGTATGTGATGCGAATGGTAACACCATAGGAACGATAGACAAATGCTGGAGGAGCTGGAACGAGGATTATCCTGGATGGTTCTTTGGTATAAAGCTGAATGATGCCACAAGGGATACATGGTTCAGAGGAACAAACAAACTGGTTCCAATTTACAGCGATTACATAAAGGAGGTAACAGACCATGTTGTACTCAACAAGACGGTTGAGCAGCTGAGCCGCTACTGGAACAGAACAGCACCTCTGGGAGACACATTCCACCCAATTGATGAACTGGTTGATATGCCAATCTATGACAGAAACAATTCAAGAGTTGGAGTGTTTGTAGGATGGGTGGAGAGCGATGGAATGTACAAGCACTATGGTTGCTTTGTGGATCCTTACCTCTGTGACACATGGAACATTCCACCAAATACTGTAATGCCGCTTCCACCAACATACTTCGACGATGCAAAGGATGCAATAACACTCAACAAGACACTGGATGAGCTCAAGGAGTACTGGCAGAAGAACATGACAAGGAAGTAAAACACCCACACCTCTCTATTTTTTAGTTATTTATTGTTCACTGCCTTGGTTTTTTACCATATATAGTTCTCATACCCCTCGTTGTCATCCATTATAGCATTGAAAATTCTGTCTGTGATACTGTTAACCTTCTTGTATTTCTTCCCATGCAGGTTTTCCAGAATCTCCTCCAGAGGTATACCCAGAGCCTCTTTAAGAGAAACCACAACAAGTATATACCTTATTAACCACATCGCAAGCTTAAGAGTGAACTCGGTACCATTCCTCTTTGCTATACTTTTGAGCATACTTGTCTGCATAAGTTCTTTCAACGCTTCCTTTACAGACACATCCTCTGCCATTTTGATACACCGCTTAAGATAGTGTTATTTTGATGCATATTTATATATTTCTATTGAAAAAATTGAGATAATTGTAATTCCTCGTGGATGAAATCTCAGGAGAAGTTTATTTGTAAAACAGCAGAACAAGGTAAATAGCATAGATTACGAGAAGCAGGGCGCCCTCCGCTCTGCTTACCCTCCCTTTGGTATAGAAGATGGGGAACATGGCAATTGTTACAGCCAGAAGAAAGAGTTCACTCAGCATGGACTTTAAATCTATATGGATAACACTTATGCATGAGCATACACCCAGTATCAGTAGGATGTTAAAAACATTTGAACCGATCAGATTGCCGAGAGAGATGTCACTTTCTCCCTTAAAAGATGCAGTTGCAGATACTGCAAGTTCTGGTAGAGATGTTCCTACCGCTATCATGGATATAGCAATCAGAAATTCCGGTACACCAAAGATGTTGGCAAAATACACGGCAGAATCAACAAGCAATTGAGCACCGACCACCACTCCTATTAGCCCAAAAATTATGAAAAGGACATACTTTAACATCCCGTTCCTGTTATTCTCGATAAACTTAACCTTCTTCTCCCTTTCCTTCTTTGCCATCCTTATGAAGAAAATTAAATACAGGGCGAAGGCGCAGAGCATAACCAATCCTGATAACATATCCAGGTTGCCTCTGATGGAAAGTAGCAGTAGCAGTATGGTCGAAACCAGAAGTATAGGGAGCTCTCTTTTAACTATGCCGAGATTCACAGAAATTGGTCTCATAACGGCACTTATACCAAGAACAAGGAGCAGATTAGCGAGACACGAACCGAGCACATTTCCAAGTGAGAGGGAAGAGTGAGCTTTGTAAGATGCAAGAGCAGATGTCGCGAATTCAGGGGCGGATGTACCATATGCTACAATAGTAAGTGATATAATAAGTGATGATACACCCATCCTGAGAGCCACCTTTGAAGTTCCTTCCACCAGTATATCTGAGCATTTGTACAGCAAACCTATCCCTGCTGTAAAGAAAAACAATTCCATCAGTGTGGTGTACCACTCCATCCGTGCGGGTGAAGTGGATTTTTGGTATTTAAAATTACGTACACCTCTAAGGAAATGACTCATATCGACAGTTTTTTTAATGACTTTTCTATAAGGGGAAGAACATCACATGATGAGAGCAAAATTGACTCCACAAAATTTAAAAATACCATCCTCATATATTATATATGGGTTGTGTGATACAGTTCTTACCATCCCCGGGAACCGGCTAAACCCATGAGGTAGGGCTATCGCCCCTCGATGAATGGGTGTATCAACCCGGGGAACACGAAAAATGGAGGTTCGAAAAAGGAGGTCCCCTTTGGGGCCTCAAATTTCGAACCTGACGCTCGATGAGGTTGGTAAAAGTCGACCCACCCAAGAGGTGCAAGTGCAGGGCACGTGCACCCGCCAATTCTGACCCCGGTTGATCCTGCCGGAGGCCACTGCTATCGGAGTCCGACTAAGCCATGCGAGTCGAGGGGCCCTTCGGGGCACCGGCGAACGGCTCAGTAACACGTGGCTAACCTACCCTCGGGTGGGGGATAACCTCGGGAAACTGAGGCTAATCCCCCATAGGTCTGGGTTGCTGGAATGCGCCCAGGCTGAAAGCTCCGGCGCCCGAGGATGGGGCTGCGGCCTATCAGGTTGTAGTGGGGGTAACGGCCCCACTAGCCTACGACGGGTACGGGCTGTGGGAGCAGGAGCCCGGAGATGGACCCTGAGACAAGGGTCCAGGCCCTACGGGGCGCAGCAGGCGCGAAACCTCCGCAATGCGCGCAAGCGCGACGGGGGGACTCCGAGTGCTCTGGCTTTTCGCCAGGGCTTTTCCGGAGCCTAAAAAGCTCCGGGAATAAGGGCTGGGCAAGACGGGTGCCAGCCGCCGCGGTAATACCCGCAGCTCGAGTGGTGGCCGTTATTATTG
>JAGGWT010000013.1 GCA_021163455.1 Thermoplasmata archaeon
TCCTTAGAAAAGGTTAAATAACCACTTCTTTTCTGTAATGAGTGCCATGGTCTGGAATGGTCCTGTTAAAAAGATAGATGATTACAGGTTTGAGATACCCAAAGATTACAGAGGTAAATCTGGAAATCTCAAAATGAGAGTGCCTGGAGTGGTTTACGTCGATGAAAAGATGCTGAACCAGGTAAGAAAGGATGATTCTCTCGAGCAGGTTGCGAATGTTGCAACCCTTCCCGGGATTGTTGCAAAATCAATGGCGATGCCGGATATTCACTGGGGCTACGGTTTTCCAATAGGTGGGGTTGCGGCAACAGATGCTGAGGAAGGTGTTATATCTCCGGGAGGAGTGGGTTTTGATATAAACTGTGGTGTGAGATTGGTCAGAACAAATCTCACTGTAAACGATCTGAATAAAGATTTGATTAAGAAACTCGTGGACAAGCTATTTGAGAATGTTCCATCCGGGCTCGGCTCTGAAGGAAAAGTAAGAGTATCTGTTAAAGAACTCAACGAGGTTCTCGAAAATGGTGCAAGATGGGCGGTCGAGCATGGGTATGGATGGGAAGAAGACCTTGAGGTTCTTGAAGAGAATGGTTGCATGGAGATAGCAGACAGCACACTCATCTCTGATAAGGCGAAGCAGAGAGGTCTTTCCCAGATTGGTTCTCTTGGAGCGGGAAACCACTTTCTCGAGATACAAAGGGTTGTTGAAATCTATGATGAAAAAGCTGCAAAGGTTTTCGGTCTTGAAAAGGACCAGATCACGGTTATGATTCATACCGGCTCAAGAGGATGTGGTCATCAGATATGTTCCGATTACCTGAGAGTTCTTGAATCTGCGGTGAGAAAATACGGAATCTCCCTTCCGGACAAACAACTTGCATGCGCACCCGTTAAATCGAGAGAAGGTCAGAACTACTTCAAAGCCATGGCGGCCGCAGCCAATTTTGCATGGTGCAACAGGCAGATGATAGTTCACTGGGTCAGGGAAAGCTTCCATCAGGTTCTCAAACAGGATCCAGAGGATCTGGGGATGCATATAGTTTATGATGTCTGTCACAACATAGCAAAACTGGAGGAACACGAACTGGATGGTAAAAAGATAAAGGTTTATGTTCACAGGAAAGGAGCAACAAGAGCCTTCGGTCCCGGAAGACCAGAGATACCGCAGAAGTACAGAGATATCGGTCAGCCCGTGCTTATACCTGGAGATATGGGCTCAGCAAGTTATGTTCTCAGAGGAACGGAGCAGGCAATGAAAGAAACCTTTGGCTCAACATGTCACGGCGCGGGAAGAGTCATGTCCAGACATGAGGCATTAAGGAAATGGAGAGGAGAGGCAATATTCAACATGCTCCAGAAGAAAGGAATCTATGCCCACCCAGCAAGCTGGAAGGTGATGGCAGAGGAGAGTCCGGATGCATACAAAAATGTTGATGATGTTGTGAGAATTACTCACAATGCGGGAATATCAAGAAAGGTTGCAAAGATGGTTCCTCTTGGCGTGGTGAAGGGATAAATTTAATAACCAAATTTATAATGGTAGGTTGCATGGAAGAAGTCAGGCTGATAGAATTTAAAGAGATAGACCTGCAGGATGGTACAATAATAGCAGGATTTCCATCCATAGGTCTCGTAAGCACAATCGCAGCCAATTACCTGATAGATTCCCTCGGTCTCAAGCAGATTGGTGCCCTCGAATCAAGGTACTTCCCCACCCTTTCTGTTGTTCACTCCGCAGAACCTCTTTCGCCTGTGAGAATATATGGAGGAGTCGCTGATAGAGGGAGAAAGATAGCCATCTTTGTATCAGAATTCAGACCAAAACCAAACCTGATTGTACCAATAGCAGATGTGATAATGGACTGGGCTGTTAAAAAGAAATGCAAGCTCCTGATATCTCCAGAAGGTATGGTCGTGGAGGGCAGAGAGATGGAAATGGTGAAAAAGGAGACAGCCTATGCTATCGCATCGACAGATGAAGCAAGAAACATGCTTGTTCAGAGAGGGATTCCGCAGTTCAAGAATGGTATCATTGCTGGGGTTTCTGGGGTTTTGCTGAATAAGGGTAAACACAAAAACTTCAACGTCATATCCATCCTATCAGAAGCTCATCCCAATTATCCAGACGCAAGGGCGGCGGCTGCGACCATAGAGGTTATAGCATCTCTCCTTGATCTTGACATAAACGTTGCTCCGTTATATGAGGAGGCAGAGAGGATAGAGCAGCATCTGCAGAAGTTACACAAACAGGCTAAACCGGTAGTAACAACAGATCATGGACTCGGACCGATGTACGGATGAAGATGAAAATTCCAAAATCTCACCCGAGGTACCATTCTCTCGTTATAAGAGAAAAACTTGCCGAGGGTTTCAGGAAGGGATTAGTTCATGAGACAGGTCTTATAGCTCATGGCAGAGGAGAGGCTTTTGATTATCTTATCGGGGAAAGAACCACAGAAATCGCTGAGCTTGCTGAGAAAACTGCTGCTGCTCTGCTATTGATTGCAAAACATCCTGTTATATCTGTGAATGGGAATACCGCCTCTCTCGCTGGGAGGGAATGTGTGGAACTGGCAGAAAGGATACCTGCAAAAATCGAGGTAAACCTCTTTCACAGAACAGAGGAAAGAGTTAGGAGGATAATTGAAGAACTCGAATCATTTGGAGCTCAGGATGTACTTGGGGATAGGCCAGATGCAAGAATAGAAGGTCTTGACCACCCGAGAGGATTGTGTTGCAAAGAAGGTATATACAGCGCAGATGTAGTTCTTGTTCCTCTCGAAGATGGTGACAGATGCGAGGCTCTCGTAAAGATGGGTAAGAGAGTTATAGCCATAGATTTGAATCCGCTATCCAGAACCTCTCAAAGGGCGAGCATAACAATAGTTGATAATGTGGTTAGAGCCATACCCAACATATCGAAATGGGTTGATGAGTTGAGAGATAAAGACATGGAAGAATTAAGAGATATGGTGGACAGCTGGGATAATAAGAAATCTCTGCAAAAAATTCTGGAATATATTTCAAAAAGAATAAATCCTCCGTAGTGTTTATTGGAAGTATGGGAGTTTACAGGACACACTACTCAAAGGAATTGAGCGATAAATATGATGGAAAGGAGGTTACTGTAGCGGGATGGGTTGAGGACATAAGAAACCTTGGTTCGATAGCTTTTATAATCCTGAGAGACAGACAGGGAACTCTTCAGATAACCACATTTAAAAAACAGCACAGGGAGATTTTTGAAAAACTTATCAATCTGAATAGAGAGTCGGTCATTTCTGTTAAAGGTGTTTGCAAGGCAAACGAAAAGGTCAGGAACGGCTACGAGATAATACCAGAAGAACTCCAGATTCTGTCAGAATCTGATGCCCCGCTTCCTCTTGGAGTCGTTGATAAGGTAAAAGCGGAGATGGATACCAGACTTGATAACAGGTTTATAGACCTTCGAAAGAGCGAAGTCCGCTCCATATTTATGATAAGAGATGTCCTTATAAACTCAGCCAGAGATTATCTGAGGAAAAACGGATTTGTGGAGGTTCATACTCCAAAGATAATAGCAAGTGCATCTGAGGGTGGAACCAACCTCTTCAGATTAAAATACTTTGAAAAAGACGCTTTTCTTGCACAATCTCCACAGCTCTACAAACAGATGCTCATGGCGAGCGGTCTTGATAGAGTATACGAGATAGCATGGTATTTCAGAGCTGAGGAGCACAACACGAGAAGGCATTTGAATGAATCAACCGCCATCGATATAGAAATGGCTTTTATAAAAGACGAAGAGGATGTGATGTCTGTACTTGAGGGTCTGGTAAAGCACATATGTGAGGAAATTAAGGAGAGATGTAAGGATGAAATAGAAACACTCAATGTTGAGATAAAACCTCCTGAGATTCCCGTGCCACGAATCAGGTATGATGAGGCACTCCAGATGCTGGAAAAGGAGGGCGTGGAGCTGGAATGGGGGGAGGATTTCGGCAGTGAGGAGGAGAGGATTCTTGGAGAGATAATGAGGAGGAAGGGTGTGGATTTCTATTTCATAACAAAGTATCCCATCCAGGCAAAACCCTTCTACACAATGCCTGAGGGGGGGTTATCAAAATCCTTTGACCTGTGCTGTAAGGGTGTGGAAATCTCTTCAGGAAGTCAGCGTATCCACGACTACAATCTGCTTGTCAGAAGAATAGAAGAGAACGGGTTAAAACCCGATGATTTCAGAGATTACCTTAAAGCATTTAAGTATGGCATGCCGCCGCATGGAGGATTTGGTCTTGGAATAGAGAGATTACTCATGCAGTTGCTGAATCTGAAAAATGTGAGGGAATGCATTCTTTTCCCAAGAGACAGAACGAGATTGAGACCTTAATTAAAAGATAGTGCAGGGGACGAGATTCGAACTCGCGAACCCCTACGGGACGGGCCCCTCAAGCCCGCGCCTTTGGCCTGGCTTGGCTACCCCTGCACATTAATATAATATTAGAAAGAAGGTAAAATGTTTTTCGTTTGAAACTTCATCTTAGAGAGATAGTGCGCCCTGCGGGCATGTATCTATACAGGCACCACATTCTATGCACTTTGATTCGTCTATCTTTGCCTTGTCATTTTCTATCGCTATGGCTCCATTGGGACATACATCAACGCATGCTCCACATCCAACACATTTTTCTTCGTCCACCTTTACAGCCATCTGCTCAACCTCCTTTTTCTAAAAGCAAAAAGGAAATACGATATCTGTATATAACGATTTTTGCTGTTTTTATATTTTGTCTGGGTACTGCGAAGTTAATTGTGGATACTCCTTATGGTTATCTTGTTATTATATAGCACGTCTAAAGATAAGGATTTCACTCATCCACAAATAATTTCGAAGTACCTTTGTCTGAAAGACTTAAATATAGAAAATTCGATACAAAGGATGGTCTGGATGGTGGATATAAGAAGTATTGAAAAGAACTTCAGAAGATTCCAGGGAAGTTTCTGCGAGGACATTATTGATCTGAACTTTGATGGTAGAATAGAAATCGATAAAGTCAAGACAAGGATGGTCAAGAGTGAACTTTTCAGGTCAATACAGGATTTCGCGAGAGAAAGAAAGTGGCATATAGAGAGCAAGGATCTGAAAATACTTGCCAGAAAAGGAGAGAATATTGTGGATATAAGTCCAGTAGAGTTCGATGATGAGAGTACCCTTTACATAACACCGTGGAGCCAGGTTCAGGAGAAACTGAAAAAATTAGAAGAGTTAGCCGAAGACTAATTTTCTGAGCATTCTTTCAGCTACCTGATCAGCGATTTCCTTACCAGCAAGTATCTCGGCAAGTTTCCATCCGAAAAGCAAAGCCGTTGATGGCCCTCTGCTGGTCACTATGTTCCCATCATGGACAACCAGGTCATCGACAAACTCACCGCCACCCTTCTCAATCTCTTTCTCCATCCCTGGATAGATGGTTGCTTTTTTTCCTTTGAGAATACCGGCATCGGCAAGAACCACTGGCGCAGCACATATTGCAGCAACCAGTTTCTTCTTTTCATATGCTTCTCTCACTAAGTCAAGGA
>JAGGWT010000104.1 GCA_021163455.1 Thermoplasmata archaeon
AGTGGTTACAGGTTTTTATACAAGACAGTACCAGCAGATTATGGAGAAGTTTTTGTTTATGCGGATGAAGAATTGATAAGAGAGAGGTTTCCACCAGATGAAAAATCCTCGCCAAACATATTTGTGCTGAAGGGAGATCCCTACATCGAAAAGATATCTACAGATGGAATAGCCCCACCTCAGCTGATTTACGTTGACCTATGGAACCTCAACACCTGGTATGCAGATGAATTTCTCAAAGATTTTGATAGGAGGCTTGAGAATGGATTTCTGGAATGATGTTGTAACGAGAAAGAGCTGGGAGGTTTTGAGAAGGCTAAGAAGAGATTATGATTTTGTTGTGATCGGTGGCTGGGGTATTTATCTCTGGGTTCATGCCGTGAAATCAAGAGATGTGGATATCATCGTATCGAACTGGAAGGATCTTGAGAGGATCAAGAAAGAGTTTAATGCGAGAAAGAATGATAGATTAAAGAAGTATGAAATAGTCATGGAGGATATTGACGTCGATATCTACGTTCCTTACTACTCAAGGCTGATCATCCCATGCGAAGATCTTCTTAAGATGACTGTTATCAGAGAGGGATTCAAGACTCCAAAGCCAGAGCCTCTTCTCATACTGAAACAGCAGGCTTATTTTGAGAGGATCGATAGCATGAAAGGATTGAAGGACAGGGTGGATATTATGTCCCTGCTCATCAATGGAGTCGTTGACATCGATGAGTATGAGGAATTGATCGAGAGATATGGAATAACCCATTACAAAAACGAATTGGAAAAGATCGTGAGGAATTCAAAGGAGGAATTCAGGTATCTCGGAATAAGCAATCCCAGGGAGATAAAGAAACTGAAGAAAGAGCTACTCGAATTGTTAAAATCGGGACCCCGATCAAAATCCTAGGACTACCTGAGCAACATGAAGATGTTTTAAGCGATCCAAAGAATCACAACTTTGCATGACAGAAATATCCACCCGTGAGATGTTGGAGAGATTCGCTGAAGCAGGTCTCTCCATCAACAAAGAGATGGCGGAAGAGATTGTGAAAAGAGAAGACGCGGTACAGTGCATCGCTGATATGCTAAAGGACGAGCGTTACTGGAGAGAAATAGGCGACGGATGGTTTGCAATTCATTCGATCTTCCTGCTTTCCATTATAAGAACAAAGGAGGCTTTCGATGTTTTCAAGTGGATTCTGAGGAACAAAGCCGATGATCTGGAAGACTGGCTCACCGAGGATGTCCCGTCTCTTCTTTTCAACTTCGGAAAAGAATACTTCGATGAAATAAAGGAACTGGCTCTCGATAAGGATATCGATGTCTTTGCCAGACTCTCCGCAGCCTCGGCGATATGCGCAATGGGGGTAACGGATGAGGGCATGAAGGAAAAGGTTGTGGAGGTTTGCAAGAAATTCCTTGAGGATGATAACGAGGAGTTTGTATGTTTGTTACTGCCGGAAGTGGCGGAGATAAAGGATGAGGAACTCTTTGAAATGGTCAAGAAAAAATTCAGGGAATTGCCGTTTGCGAAGAAAGTCACGGATATGGAAGATCTGACAGAGTTACACGAAGGAAGGAGTGGGATACCAGAGTATAAGAAATGCCTCAGGGATCCATGGGAGCATTTCTCCGAGAAAAATCTGGAAGAGCTGAGAAAATACAATTATTGATCAATGCATATCTGCGCCGGCACCATCTTGATTGTTAATAAAGAACACTCACTTACTCTTTGTTTCCTGAACAATCTTCTCCACAACCCTGATAAACTCTTCAGCGTCTTGGAGGGCGAGGGTAACGTCCTTTTCTTTTATTTCGAAATCCAGACCATAGAGGGCTTCGTGTCTTTCTTTTCTGAAATAGTCCAGAGATTGTATGAGATAGTAGGGAATACTGTTTGCGTACTTCTCCTTAAGGTAAAGAACGAGACAGATATGGCTTTTTTCCTGTATTCCGTCCTTGTAAAGCAAAGCTCTCGCAGAATGAAACATGGAAGTATATGCATATATCAGTGATGCATCCAGCAGACCTTTGTCTAAAGCTTCTTTTCCCATCTCCAATTTATTCCTGGCAATTTCTAAACTTCTCTTTGCCTTTTCATGATCCGGTTCTATTCTCCTGAGCAATCTCTCTTTGAAGCATTCCTCAAGTTTCATTCTATCACCGGCATATCTCCATAAAGTGGTATCCCTTTGGTTATAACCTCTCTGTAAAAAGCTCTGTCCTTTTTTGCGTGTTCCCTCCACTCGGACCATTCCATTATCACGACCACAATTTCCTTTCCCAAACTTCTCTCAAACTCACTCAAATCTATCTTCCTTTTCTGGCCTATAACCAGCAGATCTATATCACTACTTTCATCATCCTCCCCTCTTGCCACTGATCCAAAGAGAACAACGGATGTGACGGCAGGAATCCTTTCAACAAGATACTCTATGATTCCACTTTTTTCGATTCTTCTTATCGAGAACGCTATTTTGAGGTACCTGAAGAACAAACTTCCCATATTTGCCCTGAGATATCTCATATTTCCTCTTCTTCTTTCCTCCAGAATCCTCTCCTCGACAAGAGCATCCACCACTCTCTTAACAGAAAAGATGCTCAATCCGGTCCTCCTTGAAAGCTCTCTGAGATGAATCTCTTTGTAGGGATGCAAAAAGAAGTATGACAGTACTTTCAGGGTCGTTGTATCAAGATTCATAACAATTGTTATACATCTAAAACATTTATAAATTTTGTTTTCCACATATAACAATTGTTTTCAAATTATAACAAAAATGGGCCCGCCGAGATTTGAACTCGGGTTACCAGCACCCCAAGCTGGAAGGATACCAAGCTACCCCACGGGCCCGAACAGGGGACAATTGACTATCATAATTTAA
>JAGGWT010000076.1 GCA_021163455.1 Thermoplasmata archaeon
CCTGCAATACTGTGGCAAATCTCTCAATCCATTTTTTAAATACCCTTATTCCTTCCTTCATCGTTTCTATCCTATACTTAAAAATAAAGAAAAAGAGGATTAATGAGAACAGACCCAACCGCTCCATCTGTTGAGATCAACAGACTGAAATTTTGGACTCTGTTGCCTGAATTTTCTCCTTGAGAGCTGTATGGAGCCCGGTAGACCCATCCTTCACCACAAATGTACTGGCAGTGCAAACAGGTACATGATTTTTAATTAAATCTCCTTCAAACCCTTTGGATGTGGATGTATGAGAATATTTTTATAATGGATAAAGCAAATTATTTATACGAACTTGTGATTACATGCTCCTGGGAGGTATCAAATGATGATGAAACGCGGTGTATTGTATCTGGCTGTAGCCATGATGTTACTGTCAGGCACATTATTCCCCATGGTTCTCGGAAAAACGAACATTCCGGGACGTGTTGAGGGTTACGATAAAGGAGTATCGTGGAGACCTGTTGTGCCTTTGAAAAAGGTCGCCTTCGTTAATTTTGATAAAGAGGGATATCTGGATGATTTTGCCTATCTATCTGCTGTACCGACAAGTGTATTCTACGATAAGAATGCAAACAGACTCTTTTCATACCCGCTGCTGTACTACACTGATGAATATCCTGTTAAAGATGACAAGGAAAGGTCTCTGAATGCAAGACCGGGTATAGATTATTTCATGGAGGACTGGATGAGCTACTGTAATGGAAGACTGGATCAAATGGTTCTCATAAATGTTGATGAGAGCAAAGTAAAACAGTGGCCAGCCAGAGACATTGTAGAGATAAATGGTTCAGACCCATACACAGTGGCTGCAAAGCTGGCACTGAATGACTGGAGCTATTCAAACAGTGCAGTTGTTGCCGTAATAGATGATAAAATGATAGACGATACTCTCGAGCAATACAGCAACGAGATAAAAGGAACTCTTGAACCGAAGGAGACCATCAAGAAGCACTTCGAAGTTGAAAAGACGAATGATATCTATCAGCAATCCTTTGAATTTGATGTTCCCGAGGGTTACAAGATAATGAAGGTCAGGTCATGGTATCCATGTTTCTATCTGAGTCTCGGTATACCTGGAATATTTGAGAACGTTATAAACATGAGTATACCCTCAGGTGACAGAGATTTGCAGATATATTACAAAGGAGATGAGGGATGGATTGAAGCAGGAGTTACTGAAGCATGGAATGCAAAAGAAGGTATGGATACGGAAAAAACAACCGTATTCATCTACAAGAGTGGTAGGTGGATGGCCGCACTCACCGATGCTCCAACCAAGCCGATAATACCGATGGCAAATAATAAGGAGCCACAAACCCACAGGAGTTTGTTCGGCTTTATTAAATTTGGAAGATACGGCAGGCTGCTGGATGTTATTAAAAACATAAGAAAAACCGTCTATCAGACAGATATAGAGATATATCCTGGCGTGGAACTGACGATTCCTGACACTCCACCATATGGATGTAAAGATGTCGTTTTCAGACTGGAATGGGACAACCCATCCTATGACCTTGGTATCGCAATAATAGGTCCCAGCGGAGAGGTTGTGGCAAGGACCGATGGTAAGAAGAGTTATGAGGAGGATTCTAAGAACACTGTTTTCGAGGAAAAAGGTGATAATTACAAAGTACTGTATCTGGAAAAGCTTGGTGAATGTAAGGAAAATGAACATTACAAAGTCGCTGTATTCGCCCTCACAGATATACATACTCCTGTAGATTTCACAATTTCATACTCGTGGGAAAAGAAAGCGTCTGAGGAAGAGAGGGATGCTTTAACATCTGCTACCGAGGGTGCTGTGCTGGCCAGCGTACTGAATTCTCCACTGATATACACCAGACCGAATGGAGTTCCAGAGGTTACGGAGAACGTTCTATACAAACTCGGTGTGGAGAAGATATATCTCGTTGATATTGGTGGAAGGGCAAAAGAAGATGTAATTGGAAAACTGAAAGGTATCTGCAAACTCGAAAGATTCACAGACTGTTTCTCAATCTACGATAAGATAAGGGAGTTCACTGGTCAGAATGATATCATATTCTCCACCTTAGATCCATGGACATACTGGTATGTTGGCGGACTGGAGCCGGCCGGCGAATGGAAAGGAGCACTTGCAATAGGACCTGCCGCCTATCTGGCTGCGCATCACGGCTCACCCGTTATCATAATAGAGAACCACCCTGAAATTTCAAGCGCTGTGTCATGGCACATCAACTTCTGGAGAAGATATCCAGATGGTTTCTCAAACGAGCCGACGGTGGCAGAGATGCACATTACTGGTAGAAGAGTTTACAACTTCCTGAAAGAGCATGGTTTTGATAAGGAGGGGGAGGAAAATCTTATAACAGTTGCAGGTCAGTTTGATCTGGGTTTCACCTGGGACAGGGTTTTTGTTGGAAAAGCGAAATCAGGAAGATTCTTTGGTCAGCCCGTGGATCTGAGCACATGGATATGCAGAAACATATTCTATCCTGCACTGATTTTCGAAAATCCGGCCCTCAATGGAGAGGTTACCCTCATAAACGGTAGTAAAAGTGCAAGAAGATTTCCATGGTATGGAAGGCTCGGCTTAAGAATCTTGAAGGAGTCAAAGTATGAAAGTTTCAGATATCCAGTTCTTGATACTCTTATATGTTACGATTACAGATTTAACACAAGGGCAAGCAAATACTGGGGTTTCAAATACAAATGTGCAGATGGTACCATACCTGGAGAGAGCAAGACTGGAGAGAGGATAGATGAAGGGGCAATGGAACAAATTAACGGCAAGAAGGGTGACATATTTCCTGATCTCAGTGCACCGGATGTACAACCTTTCTATCTCAAACGTGCAGGGTATGAACCTGTATATTCGACGAATTTCTCAGCGAATATGAAGAATCTTAACAACGGTGTAATCCTCTGGCTCATCAATACCCACGGTGGCTCCACAAACGGTGGTCTGCTGATGTTCTGGGATGTTAAAAGAGAAAATCCCACAGGATATCCGACCTGGCCTTTTGCAGCATATAAAAAAGAGCCTAACCCATGGAGAGCGTACGAATGGTTCCTGGGTTCAACAGAAGAGCCCGATACCATGACTACAGAGATTCACGGCATTCTTGCGGCTCTTCTTGGAAATCCAAATATGCATGGAGTTATAACCACTGCCTTTGATTGGGCGCCGGCCAAATTGCCTATAAGAGATGCCATAGGAACTCTTCTCTCGAAAATACCTATAATCAAACATATCGTACCAGACTGGCTTAAAGATACACAGGACTACTATGATGGTGTTGTCATAACTGTATTCTTAGGAAGATTCGGTACATCCTGGTACAATGGAACGCAGATAGATGATGTGCTTGGAAATATACATTCCACAGGCATCAGTGCCACATCGTGTCTGATTGCAGGAAACTACCTGCAGGTTGCCCTGGTGAGACACGGCTCTGTATTCCAGATAATGGACCCATGGGCAACATCTTGGTACTCAGATGTGTGGCAGGGAATGGTTCCAAGAGGGATAGCACTCGGAAAAACCATCGGTGAGATATATTCAGAGGGGCTGAAGAAAGTCGGGATACTTTACATAACAGAGCCTCCACAGTGGTGGTGGGATCTGATGGAAAATGTCTGTCTCTTTGGCGATCCGAAGCTCAGAGTATGGACCCCGAGTACAGAGTACAGTGATGCAAATCACTGGATGAGAGAGGATGTCCAGCCATTGAGATGGGATGGAGAAGAGGAGCTGTATGTTGATGGACACATGCTGTTTGGCGCCAGTGCGTATCCACATGCAAAAAGCAAACTGAATGTCCAGCTGATTGTAGTAATAATTGCAGTAATAATCGTGATCATTCTGGCAATCATTGGCGCAAGTTTGTTAAAAAGGAAAGAGGGTAAAAATAAAGAGAACAGAACAAAGAAATCCGAGAACGAGAAAAAGAAAGCAACAGGTAGGAGGAAAAGGAAAAGATAAACCATAAAAACTCACCTGGACCAAAATAAACAGGCACTCAGAACACATACATTCATATATCTCTTTTCACATTGAGAGATGGGAGGAACATGGATAGTGAAATTTCTGCATATGTAGACGAAATCATGTCCGTGCTCGGTGATGAGGGTATAAGTAGAGAAGATATAGAAAAGGAGTTTAAAAGATTCATAGAATTTGGTGTTCCTCCGGAGCAGGCAAAAAGAAGTCTGATAAGGAAATTTGGAGGTAAGAAAATAACGAGAAAATTTCTCAAAGATGTTAAACCCAATGAGCAGAGCATAAATATTGTATGCAAAATAATAACCAAAAATACCAGAGAAATAAATGTGAAAGGGGAGACAAAAACAATATATTATGGTATGCTCGCAGATGAAACGGCTGTTCTCCCTTTCACATCATGGAGACCAGACTTTCCCGCGGAGAAAGGTGATGTCGTCGAGATAAGAAATGCCTATTCAAGAGAATGGCAAGGCACGGTTCAGATCAATATCGGGGAGAGAACCGGTATAAAAAAACTCGATGAAGGGGATATACCGAACATCCAGCAGGATGTCAAAAAGTGCAAAATAAAGGATGTGTACAGCACTTTCGGTCCCATAGAGATAGAGGCAAAAATACTGAGTATATCCGAAAAGGAAGTTGAAACAGATGGAACCAAGAAGAAAGTATTTTCGGGTGTGCTCGGAGATGATACAGGAAAAGCACAATTCACAGCCTGGCACGACTTCAACCTAAAAGAAGGGGATGTAGTGAGAATAAAGGGATGCTATGCGAAGTTCTGGAGAGGCATACCTCAAATAGTGTTCGATGAGAGGTCTACGGTGGATAAACTTAAGGAAGATATAAGTGTGGGCTCTCTTTCTGTTCCGCTGCACAAATTGGTTGAGATGCGAGGGGGTATCGATGTCACAACGGAGGGTACTGTAATAGAAATCAAAGAAAATTCTGGATACGTGGAAAGATGTCCAGAATGCAATAGATTGATAAAAAATGGTGAATGCAGCGTACATGGTAAGGTGAAAGGTGTAGCTGACCTCAGATTGAAGATGATTGTAGACGATGGCTGCGCCGGCGTAAGTGCGATAGCGAATCGTGAGGTAACAGAAAAACTGATTGATATGAATCTGTCAGATTGTAAAAAGATTATTAAAGATGGTGGTGAGGAGGAGCTCCTTGATATCATAAGAAAGAAATTGCTCACAAAAAAGTTGAGATTGAGAGGGAACGCCTTCGGTGATGAATTTGGAACAACTCTGATAATAAAGGAGGCTGCTGTCGTAAATGTGGATATTCAGAGAGAGGCACAGCAGTTTTTACAGATGGTGGAGGGAGAAAGATGAAAAGAGAGGGTGCCTGGCGGATTTTTGCAAATGAATATAACGATTCAAATGTCGTGATAAGAGGGACGGGAGAAAAGAAGCCCTCATATGTTATAACACCTCTGGGAGCTAAAATCAACAGGCTGTTTGTGGTGGGTGTTTTAACAGATGTTGAATCCCTCTCTGGAGAGAATGAGCTTTTGAGGGCGCATGTTTCAGACCCTACCGGTATATACACTCTGTATTCCGGTCAGTTCCAGCCCGATGTGACAGCGACTTTGCTGAATATTGAGATACCTTCATTTCTGGCGTTCGTGGGAAAGGTCAGAATATTTGAACCTGAAGAGGGGATGCTGTATCTTTCCGTGAGACCTGAAGTCGTTTATGAGGTGGACTCTTCAGCGAGAGACAGATGGATACTGGAAACCTGCAAAAGCACATGGGAAAGAATCAACGCAGTGAGAGATGCTATGAATCTCTCCAACCCATCAATCAACGAACTCGTGAAACTCGGTTACAGCAGACAGCTTTCTGAGGGCGTAATTAGAGCCATAAAATCTTACAAAAACATAGATGTGGATAGATATCTGAACTCCATAGAGGAGGCTCTGAGATATCTCTTGCCTGAAGAGGAGGGTGTGCTTCCGGATGAAATCGGTATCGAAACAGAGGAGGAGAAGCATGAAGAAAAGGATGACATGGAAGAAACTGTTCTGGAGATAATAAAAGAGGTGGAAGGGGACAAGGGGGCTCAGTGGGACATTATTGTAGAGAAGTGTCAGCAACTTGGGATGGATAAGGATACTGTGGAAGAGATTATATCCTCACTTATGGACAAAGGACTGGTTTATGAACCGGTTCTTGGCATGATAAAAACAACTTAAAGATAACCGCCTCTCAGTTTTCTTCTATCCACCTTAATACCACTGGGTGTTATAACCATAAGGTTTCCGCCTATCCCTACAACATCACCATCTATATCCTGTACTGCCTTCTTGATTTCATTGGTGATTCTTTTAAGAATTACTTCTTCCTCTGCAAGGGGTGAGAAATCCAAAATCAGCACGTTTCCCCCATATACGTAGTCCAGGAATGTCTTGAGATCTTCGTATCTCTGGATCTCTCCGACTCTAACACACATCTTTGCTTTTTTCAGTTCGGTTGATGTTGCATCTGTCGAAATCTCACCGTATTTCTCCAAATCAATGTAATTCTCCTCTACTGTCTTCTTATCCCCTAAAATCTTCCCAAGGATTCCCATCGTTGGTCACCTCTGTCTCCATTATCCAAATTGTATTTTCACTTATAAACTTTTGGAGATTGAAATTATTTCGTTTGATTTTTTATTTTCTTTCCCGCCGGGCAATGTGAAGTGTATGCTCGTTCCTTTCCCGATGCCTTCGCTCTCAGCCCATATTTTTCCACCATGTCTCTCTATAATTTTCTTGCATATCGATAGACCCAGACCAGAACTCCTCACATCATGTCTTGATTCATCAACCTTGTAAAACTCATCAAATATTTTTTGCTTCTGGTCGCCTTCCAGACCTATGCCAGTATCTCTCACCTCAACCACAATATTTTCCCCATCAGGTCTTGCAAGAAATTCTATTTTTCCACCTTCTGGAGTGTATTTAACTGAATTTGATATGAGATTTGTTAAAACTTCCTTCAATCTCAATCTGTCAGCCTTAACAAAAATATCTTCATCTATTCTGTTAATGGGTTGTATATTCTTCTGCTTCATTGTGATTTCATTTTCCTTTATGCTTTCTTCGACAACATCTGAGAGTTTCACTTTCTTTATATCAAATTTGATATCCGGACTGTTGAGTTTGGCAAGTTTAAGAGTCTCTATAACCAAATTTTTGATATAATTAGCGTTTCTCAACACCACATCCACCAGCTTTCTAGTATCCTCATCCTTAACCCTTTCCCGTATCAAGGGAAGTAGAGAGAGGATAGGCGTTAGTGGAGTCTTTAAATCATGACCCAACTGCTTTATGAAATCGTTCTTTTGATCAAGAAGCTTCTGGATATACTCTGTTCTTCTTTTGACTTCAATTTCTAAGTTTTTGTTCA
>JAGGWT010000021.1 GCA_021163455.1 Thermoplasmata archaeon
ATCCTTTATTGTTCAGGAAGGTATGAGAAGTTATATATATGAATAAATGTATTTTGATATTTTGATAATATATGGCAAGGAAGAAATCTGGTGGAAAGGAGCAATGGATAGCTACCGGTATCATTGTTATTATTATTCTTGCCATAGTGGCTGCTATCGTTTTGATGCCACGGCCACAAAAGGAAGTGGCAAAAGGTGAAGAGATAGTTATAGACGATAGAATCAGTCCGCTCACAAATCAGGGTATAATAGTTGAGGTTGAAAGGGTTCGACATCGCGGTCTTCTCGATAAGCTTCTCATTCCTTTCAGCAGAGAATGGAAAAACAAACCCTCCTTCTATGTCGAGGTTACCATAGATGGAAAAACCTTCTCGAGTAAAAATGCCACTATATTGAAAGGAGGAAAAGAGTATCTGTATGTCACCTGGGATACATGGGATGCAGACTTCAAAGAATTCAGGATGGTCAAGGATGTGGAAGAAGAGAAAGCAGCTTCAAAGGTTACCATAACCATTGTCGAGAGAGTGAATTACGGCATCCTTGGAAGAAAAACAAAGGATATTGAAAGAGATTCTTTCACATTGACTTACGATTACAGGACCGGAAGATGGTCTGGAGATGATTACTTGTATGATAAAGATGGTTACGGGCATTTTGTTGGAGAGTATTTCGAAGTGTGGTTCAACATCTATCAAACCGATTTCGATGGAGACGGTATCCCCTACTGGACGGAAGTAAATGTACTCCATACAAGTCCATTTATAGATGATAGTAAAATGGATCCAGATGGTGATGGGATACCAACCTCATGGGAATGGAAATGGGGATATGACCCGTTTACATGGGATAACCACAAATATCTCGATCCAGACTTGGACGGTATAGAGAATGTGGAGGAATACAGGATGTCAGAATGGCTCGCGAATCCATTTACTCCAGACATATACGTGGAAGTTGACATAATGGAAAAGGGTTCCTTCCTGGATATTAACAGGAAATTTTATGAGGAATCAAAGCAGGCTCTTATAGAGAGATTTTGTCAGCACGGAATAAATCTCTACATAGATGATGGTTGGCCTGATTCTCCAAAGAACGGCGGAGGAGATAAGGTTCCGTATACTGAAATAGCATCTCAGGATACCGGCTCAATGCTCGAGTACTATGAAAGGTACTTTCCGGATGAGAGAAAAGGGATATTTAGATATGTTGTTCTTGGACACGAAGGTGGGTTCTGTATCCCCTCAAAATTCAACAGATACGACAGTATCCACATTGGTGTATCAAGGAAAAGTTACTTCACATATGCTGCTCTTGGGGAAAGAGCAAAGAGAGTTACTCTCGCCAAAAGATTGATGCATGAACTCGGTCACTCCCTTGGTATAACTCCATGGAGTGTACAAGGATGCGATAATACAAGTATATGGGGTAGTAAAGAAGAGAAAAAGAAATTCATACAAACATGGGCAAATTACAAGAGTGTAATGAATTATTATTGGGTTGCAGGATGGTTTGCCATGCCTCTAAGTGACCTTATTGAGTATATGAAGTTCGATTTCTTGGATTATTCTGACGGTAGCAATCCACCATATGACCAGAATGACTGGACCCATCTTTATCTGCCAACCTTCGAAATAGATGCGTCTGTGATCGAGGACCCGTTCTTTGCGCCGCCGGGCGTCGATAAGATAGTGCTGGAAGATGATAAAAACATCTCAAGAGATGGCTGGATACTGCTGGAGAATCTGAGCGATGCTCTGATAGAAAAACTTGAAATTTACTGCACGGGTAGATTATCAAAGTCATCTCCCTACGAGAACGGTGTGGAGTGGAGGGTATACGTCAAGGAGAATGCCACTGATGGGGAGATAAACGCGAGGGTGTATGCGAGACCAAATATATATCCGACGCATGCAATATGGTCCCTCATTGCAGAAGGATACTTTGATGGCAAGGATATCACTTTCTACTCTCAGACAGACATTGTGAACAATATTCTTGAAATGGTGGAAAGTGGAAGTTGAATTCTCTAAACACATGCGATTGTGCTTCATTTAAACAGTATGTGATAAACTGTACCTAGAGCTTTTGCTCTATCTCAATGAAGTTATAACAGCTGGACGTGAAAAACCGAACCTTTATTAAAACTCTTCTGTTTATCTTTCTCCAAGAAGGGGGAGAAACTCGTGCCAGAGGAATTGATAAACAAAACAATTGGAGATGTGCTCGATGAGACCGCAGAAAAATATCCTGACAATGATGCTCTCGTTTATGTTGATAGAGGTTTGAGGTACAGTTACAGAGAATTCAAGGAGAAGTGTGACCAGCTTGCAAAGGGTTTGATGAAACTTGGAGTGAAGAAGGGCGACCACGTTGCTATATGGGCGTACAACGTTCCAGAATGGGTTTTACTGCAGTTTGCGACTGCAAAGATCGGGGCGGTTCTAGTTACAGTGAACATTTACTACAAGGCACATGAGCTGGAATATGTTCTGAAACAATCCGATACAACAACCCTATTCCTAGTTCAGGGATTCAAGGATGTGAACTATGTGGATACAATCTACAAGGTTGTGCCGGAACTCAAGGATTGCGCCCCAGGAGAGTTGAAGTGTAAAAAGCTCCCCTATCTGAAGAACGTTGTTTTCATCGGCGAAGAGAAACATCCTGGAATGTTCACCTTCAATGAGGTCATGGAGATGGGAAATAAAGTCAGCGATGAAGAGCTTAAGGAGAGACAAGCATCTCTCGATCCTCAAGATGTCATAAACATGCAGTACACATCTGGAACCACTGGATTTCCAAAAGGAGTGATGCTTACCCATTACAACATAGTGAACAACGCATACTGGGTGGGTAAATATCAGGGAATGTCACCAAAGGACAGGTTATGCATACCTGTACCTTTCTTTCATTGCTTTGGCTGTGTAATGGGGACGCTTGCAAGCGTTGTCCATGGAGTAACGATGGTTCCAATAGAGATATTTGATGCGGGAAAGGTTCTTGAAGCGGTTGATAAAGAGAAATGCACTATACTCTATGGAGTTCCAACGATGTTCGTCAGAGAGTTGAATCATCCCGACTTTGACAAGTATGACCTCTCTTCACTGAGGACAGGCATAATGGCCGGCGCTCCCTGCCCCATAGAGGTTATGAAAAGAGTTATGGAAGATATGCATGCAAAGGAGATGACAATCGCCTATGGTCTTACAGAAGCATCTCCAGTTATAACCATGACCAGTAGAGATGATCCGATTGAGAAGAGGGTCGAGACGGTTGGTAAGCCGATGCCATACATAGAGGTAAAGATAGTGGAGCCAGGTACACTGAAGGAGGTTCCTCCAAATACGCCTGGTGAACTTGTTGCGAGAGGATACAACATAATGAAAGGATATTACAAGATGCCTGAAGCGACTGCAAAGGCGATAGAGAATGGCTGGCTACACACGAAAGACCTTGCGAAGATGGATGAAGATGGTTATGTTTACATCCTTGGAAGAGTTGATGATATGATAATCAGAGGTGGAGAGAACGTTTATCCGAGAGAGATAGAAGAATTCCTCTATACCCACCCGAAGATAAAAGAAGTGCAGGTTGTTGGAGTGCCTCACCCAGAGTATGGAGAAGAAGTGGCAGCGTTTATACAGCTTAAGGATGGAGAGACCGCAACCGAGGAAGAAATCAAGGAGTTCTGCAAGAAGAACATCGCCAGAT
>JAGGWT010000067.1 GCA_021163455.1 Thermoplasmata archaeon
CTGCCCGTGTAGCGAGGAAGTGTTTCCGAGTGAGGATAGGATTAAGGGTGAACATCTTGAGAAAAAACCAAAAATTGATGTTTTTGAGCTTAGAGATAAAATAATAGGGGGAGAGAAATGAACGGTGTGGAGTGGGAACCAAAGACCAAACTCGGCAGACTGGTGAAAAGCGGGAGAATCACAACAATGGGAGAGGCTCTCAGGACAGGTTTGCCTCTTAAAGAGCCGGAAATCGTTGATATCCTGCTACCAGATCTGAAAGATGAAATACTTGATGTGAACATGGTTCAGAGGATGACCGACTCGGGTAGAAGAGTGAAGTTTGCAATCACCGTTGTTGTTGGGAATGAGGATGGATATGTTGGCCTCGGGCATGCCAAAGGTAAGGAAGTTGGAGCGAGTATAAGAAAAGCCATAGAGAATGCAAAACTCAACATAATCGAGGTAAGAAGGGGCTGCGGCTCATGGGAGTGCAGATGTGGAAAGCCCCACACTCTACCGTTTGCAGTCAGAGGAAAATGCGGCTCTGTTGAGGTTTACTTCAAGCCGGCACCCCAGGGTCTGGGGCTGGCGGCGGGAGATGTCGCAAAGAAAATACTCAGATTGGTGGGTGTGAAGGATATCTGGGCTTTCACGAGAGGTACCACCAGAACGACGGTCAATTATGCTAAAGCCGTATTCGATGCTCTTAAAAACAATGCAGAGATGCGACTTACAGAAGAGGAGATGAGAAAACTGAATATAGTGTCAGGATCGGTCGGTATGAAGGAGGAATAACATGGTGTACGCGGTAATAAGAGTAAGAGGTACCGTCAATGTGAGGCACGATATAAAGAAAACTTTACAGATGCTGAGATTGCACAGAGTGAATCACTGCGTGATAGTTGAGGAAAATGAGACATTTAAAGGGATGCTCCAGAAGGCGAAAGATTACATAACATGGGGCGAACTCGATAAGGATACACTCGTCGAACTTATAAAGAAGCGGGGTAGACTGGTCGGAGACAAACCAGTGGATGACGAATACATTAAGAACTCCACACCTTACAAATCTGTGGAAGAGTTTGCAGAGGCTATACTTGATGGCAAGATAAGATACAGAGACCTTCCAGACATAAAGCCCGTTTTCAGATTGTCTCCACCTAGGAAGGGTTACGAAGGTATAAAGAGAGCATATTCCGTAGGTGGTGCGCTGGGTTACAGGGGAAAGGACATAAATGATCTGATAAAAAGAATGATGTAAGACACAATTCGAAAAGGTTATTTAATTGAAAAACAACAGATAATGGAGGGGACAGATATGGAAGAAACCCTCTACAGCATAGAGATAAGGAAGGAAAAGGATGTGTATATAGGGAGGATATACTCTGATATGGATGGAGTAAAAGAGTTCAGAAACCCAAAAATAGAAGGATTACTAAGGGAGATAGCATTTGATATCCAGCTGGCTCTCGATGCATTTTCAGCAAGATCAGCGGATTTCGCCGACGAGGAGCAGATAGAAGAGTTCTGAGAGCTTTCAAACGCTGGCTCCAGATAGAGAAAGAGAATCAGACTCAATCATAATATTTTTAAATGATTCTTATATTCTCCCCTCTATCCTTAAAACAATCATGAGCTGGAGGCTCCAATTTGCATTACACAAGGTTTGAAAAAGCAAGAATAATAGGCGCCAGAGCCTTGCAAATTTCAATGGGAGCGCCTATTCTCATCAGAGTACCGAAGAAAATGGTGGACCCTGTTCAGATAGCGATGCTCGAGTTCGAGGCAGGAGCAATCCCTATAACGGTTATAAGAGAATCTGATATAAGACCAAGGATTGAATGGGAGTGATTTGAATGGAGCAAAAGGAGCAGAAGGTAGAGGAGCAGATGCTTGTACCGGAAGACGTCTACCTGACTTCCGGAGTCCATATAGGTACAAGACAGAAAACCGCGGCGATGATGCAGTTTATCTATAAGGTGAGGAGCGATGGTTTGTACATTATTGATATTAAAAAGACGGATCAGAGACTCAAATATGCAGCGAAATTTCTGGCCAAGTACGAACCCGAGAATATACTGGTTGTCTCGGCAAGGCAGTATGGTCAAAAGCCTATCCAGGAGTTTGCCAAGCACACGGGAGCCATCGCCATACCTGGTAGATTTCTGCCCGGAACCCTCACAAACCCTAATGTCCATTCCTATATCGAGCCAGATGTTGTTATAATAACAGACCCTCTCATGGACAACCAAGCTCTCATCGAGGCAAAAAATGTGAACATACCATGTGTCGCTCTCTGTGACACCAACAATGAGTTGAGGTATGTAGATATTGCTATACCGGCAAACAACAAGGGGAGGAGAGCCCTCGCTCTCATATACTGGTTGTTGGCAAGAGAATTCCTGAAGGAGAAGGGCAAGATTAAAGAATACTCAGAGTTTACACCAAAAGTGGAGGACTTTGAGACGGAACTATAGTAACGGTATGGATAGGAAAGTGTATTACTCGTTTCACGATATCCCCTTTTCAGTGGATACTGGATATTACCACAGCGGTTACTATTACAGAAACAAATCTTTTAGCACCAGTAGAACAGAGATGGTCCATCTGGTTATATCAATCTTCACCTTGTCCGTGGCTTTCGCTTTTGCAATAGCTGGTGGTATCACAGGTCTCTACTACTCCAGAGACCCAGTTATGGAACTCTCCTACTCGTTCATCTTTTCTTTTGCTGCCATACTCACTGGTTTTTTCTTTCATGAAATGTCTCACAAATATATGGCATCGAGGTATGGCCTCTGGGCAGAGTACAGAATGTATCCTCTTGGTTTGATGGTCGCTCTGCTGTTTAGTGTGCTGCTCGGCTACACGATCGCTGCGCCCGGCGCCGTGAACGTGGCAGGAGGAGCAAGAAGATTTGAGATTGGCAGGGTTGCAGCGGCAGGACCGATGGCAAATATAGTGATAGGTTCCACATTTCTCCTGCTATATATGAAAGTTGGTCTGGACAGCATATACGGAGCCATTCTTGGATTCGTTGCCATGATAAACATCTTTCTGGCCTTCTTTAATCTCATCCCATTTGGTCCCCTCGATGGAAGGAAAATAATAATGTGGAACTCTGTTGTATGGGCTGGCATGTTTACGGTCTCTCTCTTTCTACTTGTGATAATAATGAATATGGGAATAATTATACCCGGCTTTTAGCCCGATCGATAACCTCTCTGTGTAGATCGTTTCCGTGAGCATCTATCGATACCACCAGTGGACCAAATCTCTCAACTTCAAAAACCCAGAGGGCTTCGGGCATACCCATATCCAGCCAGAAAACATCTTTAACCTTTTTGATGGATTTTGCTGCAAGCAGAGAAGCCCCTCCAGTAAAACTGCAGTACACCGCTCCGTATTCCATGCATGCATCTGTTGTTTTTTCTCCCATCCCTCCTTTCCCCACAATCATCCTTACCCCTGTACATTTTATGAAATCTGCCTCCACATCCTCCAGCCTGTAACTGGTTGTTGGTCCTGCAGATAGAACTATCCATTCGTTTCCCACCTTTTTTGCAACAGGACCACAGTGGTAAAGAACCAATCCTTCCATATCCACAGGAATATCTCTGCAATTTGATAATACTCTCTTATGGGCTCTATCTCTGGCTGTAATCAGCGTTCCCGATACATAGATTATATCTCCTGCTCTGAGCCTGCGCACATCCTTTTCACTGAGGGGTGTTTTCAGATCCAATCCACACCACCATCTTCCCTTATAACAACACATGCCCTTCTGTTTGCCCAGCATTGCACCGAGATGGCAACAGGGAAACTTGCAGGGTGTCTGGATGCATACTCTATATGTACATCCAGAGCGGTAACATTCCCTCCGAGTCCCATCGGTCCTATCCATGTCTCATTTACTCTTCTCAGAATTTTCTCCTCGAGGTCAGCCACAACTTTGTTCGGATTTCTCTCGCCGATTCGTCTCAACAAAGATTTCTTTGCCAGTTTCATCGCTATGTCTGCGCCGCCGCCGATGCCTATGCCCAGAACCACAGGAGGACAGGGTTTGCCCCCGCATTCGATCACATGATTAACAACAAAATTTTCTATTTTATCTATACCATCAGAGGGATTGAACATTCTCAGTGTTGAGCAGTTCTCACTTCCAGCACCTTTGGGCAGGACGGTTATCCTGCAATCACTACCTTCCACAAGATTCCACTCTATCCAGGGAATCCTTTCTCCTGTGTTTCCGGTATTTTTGCCGGTGAAAGGATCAACACAGTTTGGTCTCAAGGGGATTTCTCTGGTCGATATCTCAACCGCTTCATGGATTGCAGCTTTCAGAACATGCCTGTAGGGAGAGTCCACACCCATATCAATGAAAAAAATAAGTGTACCTGTATCCTGACAGATCGGTAATCCTTCTTCTCTGGCAAGTTTAACGTTATCCAGTATGGTTTTTAACTGCAATCTTGCTATCTCGTTTGTCTCTTTTTTAAAAGATTTTTCGAGAGCTGTTATAACATCGTCTGGAAGAACAGTTTCCGATTTTTTTATAAGTTCAACCAGCACATCCCTGAGAAAATCTTCCTTTTGCATATCAATCCTCTTCTGAAGAAATGGTGAAAATTATGGATGCATCGTATCCTGATATGCTGATCTCTCTCTCCATATCCGTTGCATCAAAGTTGAAGGAAAATGTCTCATTGCCACCGTATATTCTCAGGGTTTTGTCCATCGTGGCATCTATATATCCATATCCAGGAACATACTCATGAATAACTTCCTGAGAGTTATTGTCAAATGCGGTAATCTCTATGACCAGAGGATAAAGATCCTCGTAATCATTTACATCTATGATTTCAACAAAATCCGAAAAGTTCACGGTTTCACCGGCTTTTACAACACCCAGAAAATCGCTTCTTACCGTTTCGCCGCCTTCCGGTCTTATATAAAGATAAGGTTTGGCATCTCCACTGTAGCTGCTGGACAGTGTGAATCTTTTCACTCTGAGAACCATCTTCACATCGGTGAGAGGAGATATGTCTGATGGATCAGTGACTCCATCCATATCTGTATCATCTGATGATGGATCTGTTCCATTCAGCCATTCCTGATAATCGCTCAATCCATCTCCATCTGTGTCATAGAGTTCTGGATTCGAATACACTTTCTTTGTTTCACCTCCAACAGTGATATTCCAGCCATGTACTTCTATTCCATCCATCAAACCATCCGGCCAGATTTCAGAATCCTGCTTGTTGGGTTTTGTTCCATACGTTTTCAACTCCTCGTAATCATTCAGTCCATCATCATCTGTATCGGCTTTGCCTGGGTTCAGTATACCCAGATGTTGAAATTCTTCATAATCATCTAATCCATCTCCATCCGTGTCTTTCTTGTGAGGGTCAGATGTGACATGAATCTCCTTCTGAGTACCATCAACATAAAAGACGATCACATCCCATCCTGCTGTTTCTATCCCATCGCTCAATC
>JAGGWT010000138.1 GCA_021163455.1 Thermoplasmata archaeon
GACCCGAAGAAGATAAGGGAGGAAATAAAGGAATTCAGAAAAGATTACCAGAAGGTTCATTACTGCTTCCACGAGGGTTTCGATGGCTATGCGTATCACAAATTAGTATGATAATCTCACTAACCGGCACGCCGGGCGTCGGGAAAAGTTCGGTAGCGGGAATTCTGGAGAAAAAGAATTACAGAGTAATCAATCTGGTGAAACTTGCGATTGATAAAAACTTTATTCTCGGGTACGACGATAAGAGAGAATCCCATATCGTTGATATGGACAAGATGAAAAAGTATCTGAAAGAAGTGAAAATAGAGGGAGATGTTATTCTGGACAGTCATCTCTCACATTATGTTGATTTTTCTGATGTGGTGATTGTTCTCAGATGCAGACCAGATGTTCTTGAGAAGAGGTTAAAGGAGAAGGGATGGAAGAGAGGGAAAATTAAAGAGAATGTGGAGGCAGAAGCTCTGGATGTGATACTATCGGAGGCTGTTGAAATTCATGGGATGAGGAAGGTTTTTGAAGTTGATACCACTGATAAGAGTGTAGAGGAGGTTGCTGAAATCGTGGAAGGTTTGATAAGAGGGAAAGTGGGTAAAGAGATCTACAGACCCGGAAAGATAGACTGGTCTGAGTATCTGGTGATGGATGATGGTACTCGATGAGTTGAGAGAAGATGTTGACCCTTTGCTGACAGTAATTGCAAAGAGGTTTCTTTCACTTTCCCCGAATTTCGTAACATGGCTATCTCTGGTCTTTGCCGCTATTGCTGGAATTATCTTTTTCCTATCAACACCCGAGAATGAGAACAGTAATTACTTCCTGTGCATCGCTTCCCTGTTTGTGTTTCTCAACGGTCTCATGGATGCAATAGATGGTAAGATTGCGAAGATGAAGGGAAAAAGTTCACCGGAAGGGGATTTTCTTGACCATGCTATAGACAGATTTTCGGATGTTTTCATACTCGTGGGTCTGTCACTGAGTAACTGGTGCGATGATAGGTTGGGTGTGCTCGCGATAGCAGGGGTTCTCCTGACAAGTTACATGGGGACGCAGGCGCAGGCGGTGGGATACAAGAGGATATATAAAGGATTATTGGGAAGGGCTGATAGGCTGGTACTGCTGATGATATTTCCCGTTATCCAGCACTTTTTTGTAAATTTCAGATTCCTGGATTTCAATCTTCTTGAGATGGTTCTCATTTACTTCGCCATTGTAGGATTCATCACCTCCATCCAGAGGTTCTATATAACATTGAGATGGTTCAGAAAGAGAAGGGGGTAGATAGTTTTTGACCGCCAAAAGAAAGGCTATCCTGATAGCGTTATCAGAAGACATCGATGAAATAAAAGCCCTAGCCGAGACACTGGACTACGAAATTGTTAGAATTTTTGTTCAGAAAAGAGAGATTCCCGATGTAAATACATTTGTGGGAAGAGGAAAGGTTGAGGAAATAAAGGAGTTTCTGGATAATGATGGAGATAACATTGATCTTGTTATAGTGGATGGTGAATTGAAACCCTCACAGTGGTTTAATCTTGAGAAGGAGTTTGGCGTGGAGGTCTACGACAGATTGCGTTTGATCCTGTCCATCTTTGAGAAGAGGGCGCAGAGCAAGGAAGCAAAACTTCAGGTGAAACTTGCTCAACTGAGATATGAGAGACCTTTTGTCAGAGAATTGATTCACAGAGCGAGAGCGGGGGAGCATCCTGGTTTTATGGCCGGAGGAGAGTATCAGGTTGATGATTATTACGAGATGATAAAGAGACAGACGAAGAAACTGAAGTTAGAGCTGGAAAAGATAAGGAGAGACAGAGAGATAAGGAGAAAACACAGGAGAGAGTCTGGATTTTATCTCATAGCTCTGGCCGGATACACCAATGCGGGAAAAAGCAGCCTTCTCAATCTGCTAACGGGAGAGAAGGTTAAGGTTGAAGAGTTACTGTTCTCAACCTTGTCGACAAAAACATCCAAGTTGAAAAAGGGTTCTGCTCCGCCTATTTTGCTTACAGATACTGTAGGATTCATAAGGAATTTACCCTCATGGGTTATTGATGCATTTCATTCCACTCTCGAGGAGATAAGTGTTGCTGATTTGATACTACTTGTTGTGGATATTAGCGAGGATGTAAGGACTGTCAGAGAGAAACTGGAAACCTGTTTGAGCGAATTGAAAGAGATAGATGCCAATGTTCCGGTTATTGTGGTTTTCAATAAGATAGATAAGGTATCCCCAGAGGAATTGAAAACGAAGTTAGATAGTGTTAAGGACCTGTTAGAGGGTATGGAGACTGTTGAGATATCGGTCAAGGAAAGGAAAAATATAGACAGATTACTCGAAGCAATATCAAGATGTCTCCCCTCTCCAATAAATGTAAAAATGATTCTGCCTAATATTGCGGATTCTCACAGATTCATAGCTGATATTTTCGATAGAGTGTGGATAAAAAATATAGAGTATGGAAACAGTATCAAACTTGATGTCTCGATGAATCCAAGAATAGCGGAGAAACTGCTCCACAGGTGTAAAGAGATAGGAGGAAAGATTATAAGGCAGGATGGAGAAGATTGATTTAACCCTTCACCACTCCAGCATCAGGGATTTGCACAGGGTTTACCAGCGGAAAGTTGTCTCTCCTGTATCCTGAACCCTTTATGTAGTAGGGTGTCTCTCCTATACCATCACCATCTGTATCCGCACCGGTGTAGTCGTACCAGTAGTTTCCAGTGCCATTGAAGCTCCACTCATTTTTGTGTTTATCATCCTGCGCGTTTATCTGATTGTTAATGAAGTTGTTCAGATACACAACATTATATGCTGAGCCACAGCACATGTACACTCCCTTATTGTTTCCATAAATTACATTCTCAAAGATTCTGCTCCTCACACCCTTTACTCTTATACCCTGGGTGTTGTTGGATACATTGTTTTTGAAAATCACCGCATTTTCGCTTCCGCCGAACATGTAAATGCCATACAGGTTGCCAAATATGTTATTGTGGGTTACCACAGTTCCGTTTGTTTCCGTCTCTATGTAAACACCATAGGTACATCCATATATGGTATTGTTCTGTATGGTGACGTGGTCTGACTTAACGTCTATACCAAGAACTATCTTCGCATCACCTTCAAAAGTTATGTTAAATCCTTCTATAATTGTGTTGTCGGCATTCACTTTTATAATCGCTATACTATACTTCTGAGTAAGGTTAGGTTTTATTGTAGCATTGCAACCCATCAATTTTATGGATTTGTTTATGAATATGGTTTCCTGGTACTCGCCAGGCGGCACGAGAATAGTGTCTCCTTCGCTGGCAGCATCTATAGCACTCTGTATCGAGGTGTAGTTTCCCCTGTCAGGTATCGTTATGTTGTGTAGAGGTTCGTTGTTCCCTGTAGATTTCTTTTTCTCCATACAACCTGTGAATATGGTGCAGAGAACCACAATCAATAGTATAATCACCTGTGCTCTCATGACCTCCCTCCTATAGGATTTCCTGTTTATTAAATCTTATCGCCGAATGGTCGATGGTTCGCCGGTCAATTAGAGAGCAGGGATACCGTGGAAATTTCCTCTATCGCACACCTCTGGATAACTGCGATATCGCTTTATACACTAAAACATTTAAAGGGATAATTGATATTTTAGATACAGAGATAAGGGCTCGTGGTCTAGGGGTTATGACGTCGCGCTTACAACGCGGAGGTCGGGAGTTCGAATCTCCCCGAGCCCATCGATAGCCCCGTGGTGTAGTGGTCAATCATGCGAGGCTCTGGACCTCGCGACCCAGGTTCGAATCCTGGCGGGGCTATTTTCTCCCCTTCACATCTATCCAGACAAAATTTTACTCACCACCTTCCTCATGATTGGACGAGGTTTTTTATCTTTATCATGAGTGATGTATGATGGCGTGAAGGTTGTAAAGGATGTATCCACAATTAACCCCACAGTACCGGACTCCGCTAAATTTTTATCTGAGTAGGTTACTATCAAAAAAACAGGCAATAAGCAGCAGTCTGGCGTATGCTCCGGCTCACGATACTGGTAGTGGGACTATGTACAGGGCATGCGGGAAAAACCACGTTAACCAGGTCCACACTAAGATGTTTAAAGGAAATGGGAATAAAACCATGCGCTTTTAAACCCAAAGCTGCCAACAATCTATGGTATGATTTTGATGTGGTATACGAGTCTCTCTCCAGAGGGAGATTATATGGCATGGATGCAAAACTACTGAGAGAAGAATCTGATACAAATATCCGGGAAGAAATGATAAACCCTGTCCACAGATTGTGGAATGAAAGTGAACAACCTGACTACATACTTGATAGGATATTTGTTGATAACAAAACCATACTTATATCAAAAAACCTCATGAAGATAAACAGGATGATGGAAGGACTATTTGATTTGCTTTATGATAAGGCTGACCAAATTATCGAAACCACCAATAAAGATACAACGACCGAACTGTTCAAATACCACGAGAGAGGTATAAAAAATTCCTTCACAGAGATTTCAAAAAATTGTGACGTTGTGGTGGTAGAGAGTTACAGTGATGTCGCACTTCCTTGGGAGGAACTGAAACCGGATATTGTGTTGGGTATAAAGCCCTGGGAAATATCCGTCTACAATGCAGAAAAATACATGATGGCATTTGATATCCTGCATGGAAAAGAAATAAGTACTGAGAAAGTCACGGCGCTGCTGGAACCTGTAAAACGAATAAGGATTCTACCACAACCATCTGCACAGGTTGTGGACTATATGAAAGAAAGGATTCGCCCCATCTTGAGAGAGTATATTTGAAAACAATCAAAGATGGAAAGTTGTTCACCCGCCGGTTTTTTCAGGCGATGTGATGTTTCCACTTTTCCATAATTTTCTCTATTCCCAGCAGACCGATGAGAGCAAGTATACCAAAATACGCCTCCACAATATAGGTGTCGCCAGGCATATTAAGATTTAGATAAGTTTGGAAAGCGGGTATCGGACCATCGACCACTGTCTTGTAAATTACAGATGCTATAAGATACTTTATCTTTGATGTTTTTATTGCGTAAAACACAAGCAATAACGCGAATATGTGAATGACGATAACAAACGTTCTTTCCAGTATAGGGGCAGGTATCATCAGAGAGGATTGATTTAGCTGTTGAATCACGGTATCTCTCTGTGATTCCGGTATCTTATCTATGAGACCCGGATATAGCAGAAAAACAAGAATGTTTATAAAGGATGAGAATCCGATGAATATTGCCTCTATGGCGCCGAATCCTATACCTATGGCTATCGCCCGATTTAGATCTGCGCCCCTCATCCTTGTTTTCCTTATCACTATGTAAGATAATCCGCTTTCGAGGAGACCTGTTCTCAAACCGACATAGAGTCCCATTACCACTACATATCCTATATTTCCATACACTAGTAAACTCTGTGATAAGGGTTTTGTGATGGTGAAGTCCATCAAAAATTTGGGTGAAATTGCAATAACCCACAAAAGGAGGCCGTATATGAAAAACTCTATTTCTGTCCCTTTCTTCCACCACCATATCAGGGGAGCCAAAGCTCCCACGATGAGCATCCCTATTCCTGAAAGGATTAGATAAGGATTCATGACTCGTCTTCAAGTTTAACAGCGGTTCCGTATGCAAGGATTTCCGCTGCTCCTCCCATGACCGCAGACGTCATGAATCTCACGTTTATGACAGCATCTGCCCCGAGTTTTTCTGCCTTCTCCACCATTCTCCTCAAAGCTATCTCTCTTGCCTCCGTGAGCATTTCCGTGTACTCTCTTATCTCTCCTCCCACTATATTCCTGAAGCCAGCAACAATATCCTTTCCGATATGTTTTGCCTGTATGGTGTTACCTCTCACAAGCCCCAGTATTTCTTTAACCTTTTTTCCGGGAACAAAATCTGTAGTTGTTATTATCATGGTTCCAAATCCTCCTTCTTAATTTCTATCCTATCTTCTCTTTTTTCCCTGATAAGAGAAACCAGCAGGAGAATCAATCCCATGAGTATAACGATAACTGCAGATACAACGAATGGGTCAGCCGAAGAAACGGAAGGTATCAATTTATAGAGTCCATAAACGATGAGCATCAGTATACCTATGCCGACCAGATAAAGACCGATATCTCTCCCTTTCATCTTCCCTTTTAAGCAAATAGTGAGATATAAATCTGTCGGTAAGATATGCCAGCGGACTGTCAAGAATAATAAGGATGTTGGTGTCTCACGAGCAGAATACAATAAATCCAGATCAAATGAGAGCAATCGCATTTTGAATCTGAGCGAGTTATTTGAAAAATAGATAAAGCGATTCAAGTACTGTGGAGTCGGCTGCCAAACATTCTTCGTGGTTAAGTATAAGAAATGTTCCACCTGCTGCCAAAAAGCCGGAAAGAACGCTGCATCTCTGGCAGAAGAACTTGATGAAAATATATTGAGAACATTCTGCTATTCTAACTTAGATACTCCTCTATGGCTTCAGCAGCTCTCCTTCCTGCACCCATGGCTGAGATAACGGTTGCTGCCCCAGTTGTTATGTCACCGCCTGCAAAAAC
>JAGGWT010000052.1 GCA_021163455.1 Thermoplasmata archaeon
TTATAGATTGCTGGTATGACTCTGGGTCAGCATTCTTTGCGCAGTGGCATTATCCTTTTGAAAATCAGGAGGAGTTTGAAGAAAACTTTCCAGTAGATTTTATATGCGAGGCTTTAGATCAAACGAGGGGATGGTTTTACTCTCTGATGGCTATCTCTACTTTACTTTTCAACCGCGCACCTTACAGGAGAGTTCTCACGCTTGGTCTGGTTCTCGACAAGGAAGGACAGAAGATGAGCAAGAGCAAGAAGAACTATCTTGATCCAAACTACATCTTCGACAGAGAGGGAGCGGATGCAATGAGATGGTATTTCCTTTCAACGAATGCTCCATGGATGCCCATAAGGTTTTATGAAGATGCGATAAAAGAGACACTTGGAAAATTCATTCTCACATTCTGGAACTCCTACAGATTCTACAAATCTTACTCTTCACTGGATAAATTTGACCCGACGAGAGGTTACATCCCGATAGATAGAAGAAGAGAGATAGACAGGTGGATTATCAGCAGATTACAAAAACTGATCATGGAAGTAACAGAAAATGTGGAAAATTTCAATATCCACAAGGCGACGAGAGCAATAGAAGAATTCGTCATAGAAGACCTCAGTAACTGGTACATAAGAAGGTCAAGAAAAAGGTTGTGGGTGGAAGAGGAAAATGAGGATAAATTGTCATGCTACTCCACACTGTATGATGTGTTCCTGACTCTTTCCAAACTATCTGCTCCATTCATACCATTTCTGGCGGAGGTGATATACCAAGGTATAAGGCACGACGATATGGAGGAAAGCGTACACCTCTGCGACTATCCAGAGGTTAATAGCTCTCTTATAGACGAGGATATGGAGAAAGCAATGGATGTGGTGAGAGAGATAGCCGATATGGGCAGAGCAATAAGGAGCAGGGCGGGAGTAAAGATCAGATATCCCCTTGGCAGAGCTATCGTGGTGTGTGATGAAAATGTGGAGAAAAAGATATCGCCACTGATGGGTTTGGTGAAGGAGGAGATAAATGTAAAGTCCGTTGAGTTTTCCAGAGATACTGCGGAATACTCGAAAGAAATAGAAAAGGGAGATTACCTTATCGAGGAAAGCGAGAAAATAAAACTGATAATGGATGTTAGATTGACACCCGAACTCTTTGCTGAGGGCTTTTCCAGAGAGATCGTCAGGAGAATTCAGTCGATGAGGAAGGAGCTCAACCTCGATATAGAGGACAGGATAAACACCCAAATTGCAGTGGACGAGGAAAAGATAGAACCTCTCAGTAAATGGCTGGACTATATACGTGGAGAAACCAGATCAGAGAACATAGATTTCACTGATCAGCCGGGTGGAGACCTTGTTAAGGAATGGAAAATAGGGGATACCACCGTTAAGATAGGAATAAAGAAAATTGAAAGTTGATCACACCGCCCTGGTTGATGTCCCTACCCGCAGAACATCCAGAAGCTCGGATATATCCTCTATTCTCATATCTCCATTTACTTTTACTCCTATAACATAGCAGCCTGCCATGGAACCTGCCCTGACATCACTCTCAGTATCTCCGATAAGTACCGTCTCTCTGGGGTCAACATTCAGATGGTTGCAAGCTTTAAATATAATTTCTGGATCCGGTTTTCCTCTGGATACATCATCCCCTGTAACGATGACATCGAAATATTTGCCCAAGTCAAACTTCTTTAGAACTTTCTCTGTACAATCTCTGGGAGTGTTTGTGACAAGACCCTTTTTAACATCTTTGAAACTCTCCAGTATATGTGGGACTTCTGGATGCAGCTTCACTTTATCAAGATGCTTTATGTAAAACCTGCTACAACTTATACCCACTTCAAGCGGGAGGTTGGCTCTTTTAATGTTTGTGTATAAATCATAACCCCAGTATTTGGAAACAAATTCCTCTTTGGGCATCTCATCCATTTTAAAATGTCTCAGGGCATCATTCAGGGCATGCCACCATGCATCGAGAGAATCTACGAGCACACCGTCCAGGTCAAAGAGTATCGCCTTGGGCTGCATGATTCTGTATGGTATAAGTCATCACATTAAAAATCTTCCCAAATTCATTTACCATTTCTCTAGGTGAATAAGTTTCTTAATATCCATACGGGGCGGCATCGGCGGCACGACAGCCGGATAACCTATAGGTATGATGGCTACAGGTCTTGCATAATCTGGAAGATCGAGTACATCTGATACACGCTTCTCATGAAATGCTCCAACCCAGCAGGTTCCGAGATTGTAATCGAGGGAAGCGAGAAGTATATGGTCTATAGATGCTGAGGCATCTTGGATACAGTAAAGTTCCCTTCCCCTCCTTCCATAAGGGGAGATTCTTTGGAGATTGGCACAAACTACTATGCAGACAGGCGCCTCCATTATGAATTCCTGACCGAGCGCAGCCTCACACAGCTCTTCTTTTGTATGGTCATCTCTGACTATAATAAAATCTCTGGACTGCAGATTTCCAGCTGATGGAGCCATATTTGCATACCTGATAATATCTGTAATGGTTTTCATGTCAACATCCTTGGGCAGAAAACTCCTTATACTTCTCCTCTTTGCAAGCGCTACTTTCAATTCCATAATTGTTGATTATGGATTTACTGATATTAAATTTCGCGAGCTAGCTTATATCGCCACACGTGCAGAACATCTCGTTGAGCAGAGAGTATACATCTGAAAATCCTGTTTTACTGAGGTTTGATATCTTTACCACTCTCTGTGAGAGCGTTGTATATTCCAGGAAATCCACGGTCTTTTCCAGTAACTCTGCAAGTGAGCTACTCTCCTCAGAGATTTTCCTGACAATTTGATCCACATCAATATCCTTTACATCTGATTTTGTGAGAACCGTTGCTGTTGGTATAGAAAGCCTGAGTGATACAACAACATTTTGCATAATCGCGGATAAAAAACTCTCCGGATCATCAACAAGAGATGAATCTATCAGAAACAGACCCAGACTCACCTGATCAGAAAGTAGTTTGACCAGCTCTCTACCTGCTTTTGAATATATAAATATCTCCATCTGTCCAGGAGTATCATAAAGCACATAATCTCCATCAACCGAGAGTTTGTCATGAAATTTGATAGATTCTTCCATCGATTTGAGCAATCCACCATTTATACCAAGACCAAATTTTTTCATTATCTTCTCTGTTTTGACAAATTTCCTTATATCCGCATCTGCATGATATATAGGGTCACTTGCAGGATCAAGATTCACGCATTTCACATCGGCTTCCAGTTCTTTCAGATATTCAGAGAAGCTTCGAACAAAGCTACTTTTACCGCACCCTGCTGGACCGATAACAAATATTTTCATGATCTCATCAACAGTAAAGGCAAAACCCTTATCTTCTTTGCGCCTAGGGTTTTGGAGAAATTCACCGGAAAAAATATAATGACCCAAATAATTGATCTGCAGGCGGTGATATACTGAACGGTGGCAAAATAGATTTCATGATTGTAATGGCGGTATTTTTATCTCTATCCCTCATCGGCACCATCAAAATTGAACCAGATAGAGTTGTTGATGAGGTGGAGAATTTTCTATTCAAGATGAACGAGATAAACAACTTCAACATAAATGTTGATACCTTCATGTCAGATATTATGGATATCCTGCTTTCTGAAGATTGCTGTATCATATTCCCAAGGATGACGATACCGGCTATAGTTGAGAGAGGCGGAGAGATATGCATCATCGGGAAAATACCGGTTACGACGATGAGTATATTTTTCCAGATAGTCACGGCTTATGATCCAATTCCTGAGTTCTTCAATCTCACCATAATTGATATCGTTGCACTCGGTGGCGATGGTCTGATAGGTTGCACCGCCGAGCTCCCTGCGGAAGCGCCGCCGGAGCTTTATAACTTAACCATGATTGTGGAGGAAACCGGAGATACCTTTACGGCTCCTAAAGCGGTCTGTGTGAAAGAAAAACTGGACGGAAACTTCACCTTTGTACATCTAACTGATTTTCACATTGGTGACCCGAGAGGACTGAGGGAAAAACCTCTTCAGACAATAGGATGGAAAGCTGCCAGGAGATGTGTGAAAGAAATCAATCTGCTCAATCCCGATTTCGTTGTAATAACGGGTGACTTGGTTTATGGGCAGTTATATCCTGGGGAATATAGGAGAGAGTACAGTAAATGCTGGGAAATTCTTCAAGAGTTCGACGTTCCAATATACCTCTGTCCCGGTAATCATGATGGATATGTACAAATGTGGGAGGATGGCTTCAAATACTGGAGAAAATACTTTGGTCCACTTTACTACTCATTCGATTATGGCGATGCTCACTTTGTATGCGTAAATTCCTATAACTGGACAGATAAAATGAGGAGAGCTTTCCTCTTTATATCATTAAACTGGGGAGGGTATATACAGGAGAAACAGCTGCAATGGATAGAGAAGGATCTTAACCTTTACAGCAATGCAAAACTCAAACTCGTTCTTCTTCACCATAACCCGCTCTGGGATACGTGGTATGAATCGTTGATGTTTAACAGCTATGTAGGGCGTGAGGAACTGCTCCACATCATACAGGAAAAGAATGTGGATGTTGTTTTGGCCGGGCATGTTCACTATGACAATGTAACCATAAATAATGATACACTCTTCATAACCACAACAACCGCATCAAGTAGCCTTTCTGCACCGGATGCATACTGGGGGTATCGTTTCATAACAGCGGAGAATTATACAATAACCTCTTATAACTATATGGAGCCCAAATATTCTTTGCCATCTTATAAGATAGATTGTGTTGAGAAAGATAGCCACAGTAAGATTATCACAAATGATCTGAGCACAGATATAGATGTGAGAATTACATTTCTTGTTGAGAGTGGAAATTACACCGCTGAAAATGGAGAGATTTACATGACAAGAACAAAGGATGAGCAGATAGAGGTATACGTTAATGTCCACGTTCCTGCAAAATCTCAGGTTGAGGTGAGGTTACTCCCGGTGTAAATTCCGGAAATTTCTTTTAAATCATTTTATAGAGCCGCTGGCGGGATTCGAACCCGCGACCTACACCTTACCAAGGTGTCGCTCTACCAGCTGAGCCACAGCGGCTTATGATTGTATATGGATTATACCTTTTTCACTTTTATTGCTTTTCTATTTTCTATGCGTAAGAGAAGATTAATCAATAACCTCGTCTATTTATCTGAAGAGTGAAAAGATGTATCTTCCAGATGTACAATCAGAGCCATCTCATGTCCACTTTAAACTCACAAGAGTAGGTGTGAAGGGAGTCAGAAAACTGGTGTATATCAGAAGACCAAAATCTAAAGAGATAATTACGCTACCCACAACTTTTGATATGTTCGTTGACCTCCCTCCATCTCAGAAGGGCAGCCACATGTCGAGAAATGTGGAGCTTGCTGCGGATTTTGTTGAGAATAGCAGAAAAAAACCTGTTGAATCTCTGGAGGATTTCTGTGCGCTCATGGTTAAAAAACTTCTGGAGAGGCATAGCTATGCGACGTTTGCAGAGGTAAAAGCGAGTGCGGATTATTTCTTGGAGAGGAAAGGTTTCTCCGGAAGGAAAGAGGTGGAACCCTACAAACTCATAGCCGAGGCAAGATGCAGACGTGGAGAGAAGGTAAGGAAATTGATAGGGGTAGAAGTTATAGGAATGACAGCCTGCCCCTGCGCCATGGAAGTCGTCAGAGCACTTATCAAAGAAGATAGAGAACTCATTCCAACACACAATCAGAGAAACATAACAACACTTATGATAGAGGTCTCTGAAAGTGCTGAGGTTGAGGCAAACGATTTAATAGACATAGTTGAGAGATCCTTCAGCAGCCCAACTTATAGTGTGTTAAAAAGAAAGGAAGAAGGGGAGCTGGTGATAAACGCTCACAGAAATCCAAAATTTGTGGAGGATGTGGTTAGGGATACTCTCAGCCAAATCGTCAAGAGATATACAGACCTTCCAGATAATACAGTGGTTATAGTGAGGAGTGAGAGTGAGGAATCCATACACAAATTCAATGCGTTTGCCGAGAGAGTTACAACCCTTGGGGAATTAAGACAGGATGGGAAAAATTCCACAACTTGATTTTGAAATCTTTTATTTTTTAACTTTCCACAGCCTCGATGTGGTATGCTGTATGAAGAAGAGGGCACCTATTGCAGCAGGAATAAAGATAAGAAGAGTATACCCCAGGAGTGATAAGGTGATAGCAGTGCTTTTGTCTATCATGTATTTGCTGGAAAGGTATGCCATGGACCACTCTCTGACACCGAGACCGGAGATACTTACGGGTAAACAAGATATAGAAAGAGAAACTATCCAGATTGCAGATAAATCCAGAAAGGGAATGCTGATACCAAGAGAAAGTGAAATTGTGTAGATCTGAAGAGCTGCAAGAGGGACGAAACACATATCGGTGACCAGAACAGATTTTATGAGAGAGCTAACGCGAGGAGGTCTGTCAAATATTTTATTAACCCCCTCAGTCACCGCATCTCTGTATTCTGGAGATACATATAATAAGAAGAGCCTTCTTATAAGACGGCTGCTTACTTTTTCGCCTTTATATATCACCATCACAGGAAAAATGGATGATGCAATAAGGAATAGAACACCAAAGAGCAGAGAAAGTTTATCGGTGAAGAAAAAAACAAGAATAAATACAGATATGATGTGCAGAGAAAAAGTCTTCATTGAGATGTCTATAACAACGTTCGATATACTTCTGCCCAGACTTTTCCCCTTATCGTGAAGAAGCTTTGCTCTCAGGTAACCACCTATGCCGCCCGGCGTGATGCTTGAGAGAAAAGACCCCATTGTGTATATCTTTATCATCTCGATAAACTTCAAGTCAACTTCCTGATCTTTTGCAAGAAACCTCCATCTGTATGTGTCAACTACCATTATGACAGGTATCAGGAGAAGAGATATTGAAAAGTAAAACGGGTCTATGTGCGATACTGCCTCGATGATGCTGCCGGGTTTTACGGACCATATCAGATAAACAAACAAGATTATACCTATAGACGAGAAAAGACTTTCAATTACAAATTTTCTGTTCGGTTTGAGCATCTTATCCAGCACAGGATTTTTAAAATATAAACTTATTCAGTTGTCCAACATGGCGAGATATCATATAGCTGTACTTCCGGGAGATGGTGTAGGTAAGGATGTAATGGAAGCAGCGATGATAGTACTTAACAACATAGACATCGATGCCGAATATATATACGGAGACGTGGGATGGGAATTCTGGAAGAAAGAAGGGAATCCTCTTCCAGATAGAACCTTGGAACTTTTGAGGGAGACAGATTGCTGTTTATTTGGAGCCATAACTTCCAAACCCCCTGAAGATGCTGAGAAAGAGTTATCTCCAGAGTTGAGAGGTAAGGGAATAAAATACTCCAGTGCGATAGTCAGGATCAGGCAGGAGTTTGACCTCTATGTGAACATGAGACCGTGCAAAGCATTTAAGGGCAATCCTCTCAATTACAGAGATGATATAGACTTGATCGTTTTCAGAGAAAACACAGAAGGACTATATGCTGGAGTAGAGTTCTATCCCCTGCCAGATGAGGTAAGAAATGCTTTACTGATTCACGAAAAAATGAAGAGATTCCAAGATGTACCGGCCGATGAGATAGCGGTGACGTGCAGAATCATGACAAAGAGAGCGTGTGAGAGAATTGTGAGGAAAGCTTTTGAGTATGCAAAGGAGTACAACAGGAAAAGTGTAACCATTGTGGAGAAACCAAACGTGCTGAGAGAAACCGGAGGATTGATGATACGGGTGGCAAGAGAGATTGCGCAGGAGTATCCAGATATTGAGTATCGAGAGACAAATGTTGATGCAATGGCAATGTGGCTTGTTAAGAATCCACAGGATTACGATATCCTAGTTGCATCCAACATGTTTGGTGATATAATTTCTGATCTGGCGGCGCAGCTGGTCGGAGGTCTGGGGTTTGCGGCTAGCGCCAATATAGGTGATAATTATGCACTTTTTGAACCAACTCACGGCTCTGCTCCCAAATATGCTGGTAAATACAAGGTAAATCCAATGGCGATGTTACTATCAGTCAAACTTATGCTCGACTGGCTTGGAGAGAAGAAATGGGCTAATAAACTCGAGAACGCTATAGCAAAAGTCATTGAGGAAGGAAAAGTCAGGACCTACGACATGGGTGGAAACAATACCACTCTCGAGGTGGCTGAGGAAGTTGCCAGAAAGATAGACGAGATATAGACATGAGAAACCATCTTCCTGATAAACAGCTATGTAAGGATTGTTACTCCCGCTTGATAGGGTATGGGGGGTACGGTGTAAAAAGGGCGTTAAAATCAGAAGATTGCTGGATATGTCAGGGACTTTCTCAGGAAATTGGTAAATTTGTAGATCTAGCTATCGAAGCAGTGGAGCGATATCAATTCGAAACATTTGGTGTGGGAACAAAGGTTGATGAGGAAATTTTGGAGAGAGATGAGAGAGTCAGGCATGACCTTGGAGTGGATGGCAGGGATATAAAAACTTGGATTAACAGAAGGGTAGGAAGGGAGTTAGAAAAGAGAAGCGGTAAGAGGTTTGTATTTTCAGATTACGATATTAATATCATAGTGGATACAAGGTTTGATTATGTTACTTTACAGGTTACACCCGTATATGTGTATGGAAGATATATCAAACTCGTGAGAGGAATTCCACAGACAAAATGGCCGTGCAGGATTTGCAGAGGAGTTGGATGCAGAAGATGCGGATATACAGGTAAGCAGTACACGGAAAGTGTTGAAGAAATTATCTCCAGAGTTATTGTCGAGTGGTTCGAGGGCGATGACGAATCTTTTCATGGATGTGGCAGGGAGGATATAGATGCGAGAATGCTGGGAACCGGAAGACCTTTTGTTGTGGAAATAAAAAATCCCAAGAAGAGAAAGGTTGATTTAAAGGCACTGGAAAAAGAGATAAACAAATATGCGGACAAGAAAGTCATGGTAAAAAGTCTCAGATATTCCAACAAAAACGAGGTTGTAAGGATTAAAAATGAAAGCTACACGAAGGTTTACTATGCAAAAATAATTTGCGAGGAGAATATTCAGGAGAAAAGATTAAAAGAAGCTTTATCTTTCCTTGAGGGAAAAATCATAAAACAGCAGACACCTACAAGGGTGTCTCACAGAAGAGCGGATAAGGTAAGAGAAAAAAAGATATATGAATGTAAATTGATATGGGTAAAGGAAAAGGAAGCCCTGATAAAGATAAGGGCGGAATCAGGTACATATATAAAAGAACTGATATCGGGTGATGAAGGAAGAACCAAACCAAGCCTATCTGAGATCCTAGGGTCAAGATGCGAGGTTAAGGAGCTGGATGTCATATCCGTAGAGGGTGATTGAAATGGTAAGGAGATCGAAAGGATTTAGGAGCAAAACAAGGAGAAAATTGCGAATGAAGGTTAGGGAAAGAAGACCGATAACGAGAGCGTTACAGGAGTTTGAGATAGGAGAAAAGGTATGTATTGATATAGACCCTTCTGTTCATGAGGGTATGCCTCACCCTAGGTATCAGGGATTTACGGGTGAGATAGAAGGAAAGCAGGGAAATGCCTATAAGGTGGGGGTTTACGTTGGTAGCAAACATAAAACCCTCATTGTGTTTCCGGAGCACCTGAGAAAGGTGGTTTGATGGAAAAAGAAAGATATGTTTCAATTGCTGAAGTTAAGGATATACTGAAAAGGATTCAGAAGGAGAGGGAGGAGCTGACATATGAGCAGAAGGTAGCCCTCCGCCATGCTGAGGCTTTTGCTAGGCTATCGGTCTCCAAAACTAGGGAGTTAATAAAGGAACTTTTAGAGAATGTTGATAAGATAGAAGAGAGACACGCCTATAAAATAGCAGACCTCCTCCCAACACATGAGGAGGATGTAAAACTCATATTTGCCAAGGAGAGGGTAAATCTAGATGAGGAGGATATTAGAAAGATACTTGAGATAGTTGGGAGGTATATAAAGTAGAGAAGCGAGGAGGGAGATTATGGAGGATTACGTCTATGTTTTGGATTACTTACCAGAAGGTAGAACAGATCTCCCTCCGTACAAACGTCATCCTGTAGTTTACGGTGTGGGTGAAGATCAGTTCACACTTCTCGAAATTATACCGAAGGCGGGCGTGACATTTACTATAGGGGAGAGAATCTATGTTGGGAAGGACCTCTCGAAAAGAGAAAAAGTCGCCAAGATAAAGGGAAGAATCGATTACGATCAGCTCACGACAACAGCTCATGGAGAATTACCTTATATAATAGAAGAGATCGTGAAAAAAAATGAAAAAAGGTTTGTGAAATTTTTTAACGAGGCTCCACCTATCACATCGAGATTTCATTCCCTTGAACTCCTTCCCGGTTTGGGAAAGAAAATCCTGTTCGAGATTCTGGAAGAAAGAAAGAAGAAGCCCTTTGAGAGTTTTGAGGATATAGCCAACAGAATCCCTTTTCTGAAACATCCTGAAAAACTGATTGCCAAAAGAATAGAGATAGAATTATCTAATCCAGATGAAAAATATCACCTTTTCACGAGACCCCCCTTAAGGAGAAGAAGATGAGAAAGTGGGGACAGCACTTTCTTGTAGATTCTCGCATCGCCCAGAAAGAAGTGGCGTATGCAGATATCAGTCATAATGATATTGTTCTCGAGATCGGTCCGGGCAAAGGCATTCTGACGAAACTTCTCGCAGAAAGGGCAAAGAAAGTGATAGCTATCGAGATCGACAGGAAACTTGCCGAGTACCTCAGAACCATACTTCCAGCGAATGTGGAAATAATAAATGCCGATGTTATGAAACTGGACCTTTCAGAATACCAGTTTAACAAGGTAGTATCCAATCTACCTTTTGAGATCTCATCCCCGGTCACTTTCAAATTGCTGGAAGAAACGAGTTTTTCAAAGGCTGTTCTGATATATCAGAAGGAATTCGCCAGGCGGCTGGTGGCAAAGCCAAATTCTAAAGATTATTCGAGGATAAGTGTTGTTATTGATTACAAGGCAAAGGTCAGGATACTGGACACGGTACCAAGAAATGCCTTCAGACCTGTACCCAAAGTTGATGGGGCGATTGTTGAGATAATACCGCGCGATAAACCAGCCTTCCATGTGGATGATGAAAACTTTTTCTACGAATTTCTCAAAAAATGTTTTTCGCATAGGAGAAAAACCATCGGTACTATAATCAGGAAGGAGTATGGAATCCATCTGGATGAAGAATTTTACAGAAAAAGGATAGAGCAGTTATATCCTAGGGAGATAGGAGAGCTATGTAACCTGGTTTTTGAGAGGATAACATCCAATAGGTGATGTTAATCCACATTATGGTCGTGTAACAGACCACGGATTAAAAATTTAGAAAACAATCCGGTATTAGTAAATTTGGAAATCATGATAAGAATATCTCAGCCAAGGGAAAAAGATATGGATCAATACTTTGAATTGAGATGGAGAGTACTGAGAAAACCATGGAATCAGCCCAGAGGTAGCGAGATAGATGAGATGGATGATAGAGCGATTCACTTGGCTGCATATGATGGTGATAGAATAGTCGCCGTCGCCAGGCTGCATTTTAATAGTGAGGAAGAAGCACAGATAAGGTATATGGCAGTCGACGAGAGATACCGAAACAGAGGTATAGGGAGCGAGATGCTCAAAGAACTTGAGAGGGTAGCTAGAGAAAAAGGGGCAAAGTATATTGTTCTGGAGGCGAGAGAGAATGCAGTAAATTTTTATCTTAAAAACGGTTACGTTATAGTTAAGAAAAGTTTTCTTCTCTTCGATTCTATCCAGCATTACAGGATGATGAAAAGACTGTGATCAGAAATTTTTGAAAAAGATGCTCCCGCCGGGATTTGAACCCGGGTCGCCGGCTCGAAAGGCCGGAATGATTGGCCGGACTACACCACGGGAGCAACCACTTTTAGGTGTATCTGAAACTGCCTTAAAAATATTGGGTTAATGTACCGTCGGCTGAACAATCTCCAGGAGAAATTTTTCTATTTTCTCCACTATATTATCAAGGTTTTTTTCAACCGAAGAGGATAATCCTTGTCCGAATGACATGTTTTCCACCTGAACACAGAGTATGGTAACATCCTCTGGTCTGTTATAGAGTAATCTGGATAACTCAATCAATCTCCTGAGATTGAGAAAATGAACCGAAAAGATATCCTTTTCCTGAATTTCATCCAGATTGAACTCTCGCACTTCTCCAATTTCCCCTCCAAAGTCAGAGGAATCTATGATAATCACCTTTCTGTATCTCGATAGTATATCTATAATTCTGGAGCCACATATTCCTCCGTCTATAAAATCAAAATGTTCAAATCTATTCTCAAGTATACTCTTTAGGTATACACCTAACCCATCATCTCCTCTGAGAATATTCCCCAAACATACAACCGCTATCCTTTCCATTTCACCTTCACTTCTAGGCTGTGGGTCGAGCACGAGATACACGGGTCATACGCTCTAACAAGCATTTTCAGAAGATTTTCTATCTCGTCTTTTGGTCTATCCTTAACCTCCGAAACAAGTTTTTCCATATCCTTCTGTATATTTGCATGGTTCTGATTTGTTGGTATCACGAGATTTGCCCTTTTACATCTCCCTTTACTGTCCATCACGTAATCATGTATGAGCAAGCCTCTGGGAACCTCAACCATCCCTACACCCCTTCCTTCCTTGGGCTTTACTTTTGAAATCTTTTCCTCTTTTATTCCCCTGCTGAGAAAACTATTGATTATATCCAGAGATTCTTCCATATTGTGAGCAATTTCAACGAGCTGAGCTATGCTGTTCATAAACGGGTTGAAACAGGGATTTTTAAGATCAAATATCGAAGATATGTGGCGAGCAAAATCGGAGAGATACTTGCTGTTTATATTGAATCTTGCCAGTGCGCCGACCATGTATGATTCTCTTGCATGTCTGGAGTGTTTTGCCGTGGATATTTCCACGACATATTCTTTGATATAGTCTATGTAGTCACCGTTTAAATAGCCTGCATCTGAAGACATCAGTGAACCATCATAAAATGCGTACTCTCCTTCCTGTGATAGAGAGATATACTCTGTTTCTCTGCTGAAGTCTGGGAATACTTCCATTCTCTTCTCTATCCCAAAGGACACTTCTTCTAACAATTTCTTACAATCTTCTATCTCCTTTTTGACCTTCTCCAACTCTCTGACACTGGGGAATGAATAAAAGCCTCCGACCGCGAGCGACACTGGATGGGTGGTTCTACCAGCTGTGATGTCCGATAACCTGTTTGCCAGTTTGTGTATCTTCAGCATTTTTTTCACAAGCTCTTTGTTTTCCTTTGCCACCTCTATAACATCCTTTTTTCCGAACAAGTCTGGCAGAACAAGGAAACCTACATGAAGAGAATGGCTCTGCATGTTTTCTGCGTGTAATGCAAGCTTCCTCAATTCAATCGTTTGCTCCGTCACTTCTATCGAGAGAGCCGACTCCACGGCTTTTATCGAAGCTATCGTATGGCCTATTGAGCATATGCCACATATTCTCGATGTAATGAAAGGCAAGTATTCATAGTTCTGGTCTCTGACTATGGCCTCGAAGAATCTCGGTGCTTCCGGAATCTGCCATTTCACCCTCTTTATATCTCCATCACTATCGATCTCGACAATTATGTTTCCATGCCCTTCTACTCTTGTCAGGTGGTGAACCTCTATTCTTTTCTCCATATTTTATCACCAAAATTAAACATATTCCACTTATCTTTCAGGTCATCGTAATCGATATTGTATCTCTGGAATATCTCTTCTATACACTCGGTTGCCGGTTTTTCCAGAATCCCTCTGCATCCTATGCACGGTGAGCCTCTGGATGGGCATATGGCGTTGCACCCTGCGAGTGTTATGGGACCGAGACACAATCTTCCTTCATCAAAAAGGCACGGGTTTTCTTTCTTCTTGCACTCAACGCATACCGGGTAATTGGGTAGTTCTGGTTTCTTTCCAGAAGAGATGGATATCACAAATCTCTTGAACTCATTTCTATCTATAGGGCATCCAGGGATGTAATAATCCACCTTAACAACCTCATCCACAGATTTCGCCTTATGGACGTTGAAGAAAGGGTTGCTCACCAATTTTTTATCTCCATACACTGATTCTATGAGTTCATTTTCATCAAACCTGTTTCTCATCTTGTTTATACCACCAAGACATGCACAACTTCCAAGAGCTACAAGTATATCGGCGTGTTCTCTTATATCTTTGAGTCTTTCCTCATCCATAGGTCTGCTGATAGATCCCTCCACGAAAGCTATATCGTAATCACCTGAATGGACATCTGATATCTCTCTGAATGATACAATATCGACAATCTCTATAAGTTTTAGAATCTCATCCTCCATGTTTGCTATCTGGAGTTGACAACCTTCGCAGCCTGCAAAATCGAAGAAAGCTACTCTTGGTTTCATTGAAACACCTCCGGAAGATTCCTTATATCAGAATATCTGAAAACAGGTCCCTCTTTACACACGTATATACCATTTATCTGACAGTGTCCACATCTTCCTAAACCACACTTCATTCTTCTCTCCAGTGAAACAAGGATATTGGTATCTTTGATACCTGCATCTTCAAGGCATTTGATAACAAACTTGTACATCACAGGCGGGCCAACCACCAGCGATACAGTCTCTTTGGGATTCTGTATTTCTATCTCATTGAAAAGTGTGGTGACTACACCTACGCTGTGATTCCACTTCATACCTTCTGGACAGGTATCTACAGATAGTCTTATTTCGACATCATCGACTTCCTTCCATTTCTCCATCTCATCCATGAAAAGCATATCCTTTGGTGTTCTCGCTCCATACAGGATATAAATTTTTCCAAATCGTGGTCTATTATCTTTGGATAACACATACTTTATGAGAGATCGGAGGGGTACAATACCAATTCCTCCCGCAACAAAAAGAAGGTCCTTTCCTTCCAGATCCTCTACTCTGAAACCTTTACCCAGGGGACCCCTTATTCCGAGCTTTTCACCCTCTTTCATGCTGTGCATACGATTGGTCAGGTTACCCACTTTTCTGATGACGAGTTCAAATCTGTTATCTCCACTTGGAGGGGAAGAGATTGATATGGGCGCTTCTCCCACTCCAAACACAGATACCTCTACAAACTGCCCCGGTTCGAAATGGAATGAATCTCTGCTGAGGAGTTCGATTTCAAATAGTTTCTCGTTCTCAGTTAGAGGTTCAATCCTTCTTATGACAGCAGGCTCTGGTAAAATATGAGATTCTGCTTCCACACCCTCTATCATCCTGTATACCAGTTTGCCTTTGGATTCATGTTTTCTTCTGGATAATGTGTTAAAAACATTTGCTGGATCAGCTATCTTTGGTATGCATGCCGTGATACATCTTCCACAGCCCACGCATGCTATAAAGTTGTATCTCATGGGTATGTAGAGCCCTTTTCTGTAGAACCTGTGCCTGTATCTTTCGGATTTGTCTTTTCTAAAAATCTCCCCACTTGCTATTTTTGTGAAATCTGGCAGCAGACAACTGTCCCACGTTCTTATCCTTTCTCCATCTTCCAGAGTTAATGATATCTCGTCCCTGATGTCATAACAGTAGCAGGTTGGACAAACTAAAGTGCATGAACCGCACTGTAAGCATTTCTTTGATTCTTCTTCCCATAAAGGATGTTCAAATACATCCATCAAAAGGAAAGGAATCTGGTCCTTCTCGATATCGAGTTTAACCTTGTATCTATCAGGAAGTGCTTTCCTGTGGTTTTCAACATCCTTTATATCTTGGTCACTGGCTTCTTTTATATTCCTTGCGTAGTCCATCAATATTTTTCTTCCTCTTTCGCTGCCGATTTCTATTATTACTTTCTTACCCAGGTCTGTCAGCATTAAATCAAAACCGTCTTTCACAACATGGGTACCAAGACTCGAGGCAAACGAAAAATCATTCACCCTCAGAATGTCTGAACCTATAATTATGGTATTTTCTCTTCTCTGTTTATAAAGTTCATCCGGTCGCCCCTCCATGTAGACCATGTCCATTTGCTTTAAGGCTACAATGTCGTATGGGTGCACGCCTATTATCACTCTTTTTGCATTGTCTCCTAACAATTCACCCTTCTGTTCGCCAACATTGAATTTTATCATTTTTTCATAGGGCGGAAGGAAGAATTTTTTTGGAGGAAGAATGGTAACATCATGGTCAAGCCGCAGCTCGGCGGCGCTCTCCAGATGCGAGAAAACAAAACGTCCCTTCTTTTCTTTCACACCTATGGTTTCAAAACTGTTTATCAGGTTGTTTACAAATGCCAAAAAATCGTCCTTTTCCAATCTGTAAATTTCTCCATTCATGGTTGATTGACCGAATAAGAAAATAATTATTAACGATTTCTCTTTTTCTCCAGATACCTTATCAGCATCTGTATGGATTTCCCTCTGTGGGAATACATGTTTTTTTCTGATACATCCATCTCTCCAAAGGTTTTGGTTGCTCCTTCAGGATAAAAGATGGGATCGAAGCCAAAACCTTTGGACCCCCTCTTTTCCGTAGATATCCTCCCCTTGCACTCTCCTACGAATATCCTGACCCTCTTTCCCCTTTCCTTGTAAGCAACCACGGATTTAAACATGGCCTCTCTGTCAGTTACACCTTCCATGAGTTTTAAAATACCGTCACATCCTATCTTTTTGAATACATATGCAGAGTACACTCCTGGAAATCCCTTCAGAGATTTTATGAATAAGCCGGCATCCTCCAGAAAAAAGGGTTTGTCTATCTTTCTGGAAAGATACTTTATACCGTAAATAGCCACCTCTTCTAGAGTATCGGCCTGTATCTCCGGGTAACCCTTATCGTACTGTTTAACTTCTATACCTATCCGTCTGAATTTTTCTCTTGCCTCTCTAAA
>JAGGWT010000062.1 GCA_021163455.1 Thermoplasmata archaeon
ATAGACCCAAAATACAGATTTGTTTTACCTTTACACGAGCATGAAGAAAAGGAGATTTTAAGAATACTCGATACAGCGGGCTTTGAGAGAGAGTACATAAGATGGGGAGAGTTCAGATTTGAGATAGATGGTAAAAAATGCAAACTACAGGCATACAAAGATAGCCCGGATGACACCAGACTATTTGTACCCTTTAGAGATAGAACCAATGGAGAGGAAACTTATGGAGCAGGGAGATACATAGACCTCCATGAAGAGACAGATAAAACCCCCGATGGAAAATGGATACTGGATTTTAATAAAGCATACAATCCGTGGTGTGCCTATAATTCAAATTACGCATGCCCATTTGTTCCACCAGAAAACTGGCTTGATGTTCCGATATATGCTGGAGAAAAGAAGTTTGATGAATGAGAGATACATCATATCGCACCCCATCCCCCATCAGTAATTATCTCTGTGAGAGAATGGAGTAATCTTACACCTGAAAGATGAAATAACCCCAAAACCAAAAGTTTTTAAATTGATGAGATTTCTATGATAAATACCTGGCTAAGAGCATAGTATGGCAATCCGCACAAGGAGGGGATCGCGGAGGGATGCATCATTAGATTAGAAAGAATCCTCGCATACTGTATGTTATTTGCCGTGCTAATATCTATCACTATATCAGTTAACGGATATCAAAATGTTGTGGAGAACACAGAGGAAATACATCTCCTCTCTCTATATGCTGAACCCACCATAATAAAAACATTCGTGAATCCTCAAAAGGCCAGATGTGGGGAAACCATAACCGTCTATGCTCTGGTTTATGATACCTTCGGCATAGAGAAGGTTAATGCTGTATTTTTCCATGAGGCGGGCGCCGATACCGTGGAGATGAATTTGCTGGCAGGTACAGAAAGATTCGGTCTATGGGTGGGTAACTGGAAGGTGCATGACACTCTAGAAAAGGAGTACACTGTTAGGGTGAATGCCTTCTCATCAAGCGGATTATCTTCATCATCTGAGGCGATATGGAAAGACCCATCCAATCACTGGTGGAACATAAACTGGAGATACAGGAAGCCAATAACCGTTGATAATCCAAGCAGTCAGGACCTCTATGAGTATCAGATTCTCATAAACTTATCTTATTCTTCCAATATGAAATCAGACTTTTCAGACCTCAGATTCACGTGGTATAATGTGACAGCAAACAGGGAAGAGGAGATACCGTACTACATAGAGAAAAAGGTCGATGGCAAGTGGGCTCTTATATGGGTAAAGGTCACAGAGATAAAAAGTTCCTCCAGTTCAACTGTATATGTATATTACGGAAATCCTGCTGCAGATTCTGCCAGCAACATATCTGCTACATTTTCATACAGCGAACCAAGAACCATAGGATATATTGTATCGGATAAAATAGTGAGTAACGGGATCGAGATAATGAGTTTGTGTGATAACAACACCATAATCATAGGCGATTACACTTTTAATCTGGATGAACAGGAGAGAGGATCAATTCCTCCAAACAGCGTACAGATAGGAGATGCAGTCAAGGTCAAAGGTTTAGCTCAGGTAGAAGGTTCTGGTGATGTAGATGATATGATATTTCCTGTGTCATGGGCTGGAACAAAGTTCATATACGGCGGAATGCGAGATAATGGAGACAGATTCTGTATGCTTTCCCCGTGGGGGGACGCATCTGTTAAGATTTATGATGGCGGCACCTTAGAGTGGTCAGGAACTGTTACCTCCTCAGGAGTGTGCGTTACGTGTGATATCACCTCAGGGCATGCTGCCAAAATAGTGAGCGATATACCCATCTTGGTTTGCAGATATGGAGCAGCCAACAGATACGATGCATGGGTGTTCTATCCAGCTACAACCGATTATCTTTACGGTCCTTCTGTTTCTAATGATGCATTTGTAGCAGCAGGGAGCGGAGGAGCAACCGTTAGCTATGTTGTGAGCACGGGATCTTCCAACACAAAAACCCTCGGTGCTGATTCTCAGCTGAATTTAGTCGATCTTGGACGCGGAAGTAGCGGTTCAGGTCCAGCAATTCGAATAAAGGCATCAAGTCCTGTTGGAGCTATCCAGCAGGCAGACCATGACGGAACAGAATCTACTGTTTTCGTGCCATCGATAGAGATGGGTACGAAGTTCGGCTCTGCCATAGCTGCAGAATACATCGTCGCTGTCACCCCTTATCCGAATACGGTATGTACCGTATATGATTCCGCGGGAAATATTGTTGAGACAAAAACAGGCGGCTCTAGAAATGATGTGAATCAAATCGCTTTCGGAACAGGCAGCGATGCAACCTATGTATCTGGAGGATGGAAAATAGAGAGCAACAATCCAATATGGGTTTATTATGAAGCTGACGATAATGGAGATGAGACAAATCTTCTTGGATATAAACAGATGAGGCAGTATGTGTGGCCCGAGCCAGAGTATACAGTTGGTGCGGAGGAGGTTGCAATTCCAACGAAACCTATACTTGAAGAGCCGGAAGACGATGCCTGCATATCTGATGAAACGCCAACATTCAGATGGATTGCTGGAGAAAATGCTGACAATCACACTTTACTCGTAGATAATCAGAGTGACTTTTCAAGTCCGGAGATAAATGTAACCCTTGGTTCAGATGCAACAAGTTACACTGTTCCAACTGCTAAAGCACTCTCTGAGGGAAGATGGTACTGGAAGGTGATAGCAAATAACTCCTTTGGTAAAAATGAATCAGATGTATGGAGCTTTATAGTGGACAAAACCCCGCCCCTTCCTCCAGAATTAAAATCTCCTCCAGATGGTTATGTTACCGATGATAGAGAGGTTACCTTTATATGGAATTCTACCCAAGACAATACAACAAACTCCAGTTATGTGTCAGGGATAGATCATTATGAGATACAGATAGACGATGATCCAAACTTCGCCTCTCCTATCAGATATAAATATACATCTACTGATATCAGCATAACAAGAGAGGTGGAGGGAAGACTTTACTGGAGAGTGAGGGCATGGGATAGGGCTGGAAATGCAGGAGAGTTCTCTGAAGTCAGAAATATCACCGTATTCTCATTTACATTGTCCGCATCATCCACCGAGGTACAGATCCAGAGAGGTTCGTCAATATCTATAAATATCTCGACATCTGTCGATTTTGGTGAACCTGAGGAGATAAGCCTGAACTACTCCTGGATTGGAGCAGTTACACCCTCTCAGGTCAGCATTTCTTTCAGTCCACAGACCATCAATGGATCATCAAACTCGTCCACGCTCACTATAACGAGCGAAAGCGCCGCCTCCACAGGTAGCTTCACGTGCAGAATCACAGCAACCAGCGCATCCGGAATAAAGAGATATCTCGATATAGAGATAACGGTCTATGCGATGCTTTTCTCACTCTACTGTTATCCTCAGGAAGTTACTTTAACGAGGAGTGACAGCGAGGAAATCACCCTTTCCGTGGAGTTCGACCAGGGTGCGCTGGATACGGTAGCTCTATCTGGAGGATGGGAGGGAGAATCACCGGAAGGTGTAACCGTCAGAATCCTCACACCGAGCGGTACACCACCCTATCAATCAACAATCATCGTAACAACATCAGACAGTGCTGAAAAGGGAACTTTTGTCTACAGGATCACCGGTGAAGGATCAGGTCTTGAGAGAATCATTGATATCCGCATAAACGTGCTGACAGACCTATCTCTTGAGGTAACAACGGATAAGGAAACTTATGAGAAGGGTGACAGAATAAAGATATATGGAAGTGTAAAGGACCCATTTGGAGATGCTGTTGGTGAAGGCAGTGTGAAGATAAGTATATTCGATGGAGAGCAGAAACACGATATCTCTGCATCGATCTCAGATGGAACCTTCAGCGCCAGTTACTACATAACCTTCGATAGGCCGGAGGGCGAGTGGCGCATCTCTGTGACTGCGAAAGATGATAAAGGAGATACCACGCCTCATCCTCAGAACCTCACCATATCGGTGAAATCTCCGGAAACGTGCGAATTTCTTTCAATAAGCGTTGTAAATCCCTCATACGGGCAGATTTTCAGGAGAGGCGAAACAGTGACATTCACAGCAATCGTTACAGATGATGGTAGAAAGGTCAGCGGCGCCGCAGTGAGAGGGTATCTGCCAGATGGTGATATCATTGTTTTCTCTGAAGGTGAACCTGGGTTTTATACCTCAAGCTACAAACTGAGATACGATTGTAAATTCGAAAACTGGACCGTTTACATAGAGGGTATAAAAGATACAGATGGTGTTCTCAAAAGCGGATTTGCGTGGGTAACATTCAGGGTATTGCCCGCTAAACCCATCTATCAGATAATAAATCAACTTCCCAGAAAGGTTGAAGCAGGTGAGGAAGTTGAAATTGAGATAAAAGCTCTGTATCCTGATGGTACACCTATAGAGGATGGAGTGATAAAGGCAACTGCACAGGATGGTGAAGAAATTGTGTTCAATCCCATTGGTTCAGGAATATACGTGGCGAGTTTCACACCAGAAGAGGGAGGAACAGATTGGCTCATCAACGTGACAATATCAGATTCTTATGGTAACGTTGCCTCCCTCAGTCTCGGTAAAATCAACGTTACAACCCCAAGTGTATCAACATACGCTATCAGATACTGGTGGGCAACCCTTGCTTTATCATCTCTCACAGCCATTGCCGTGGGCGCATTTACACACAGAAGACTCCTGTTTATCAGATTGAAAAAATACAGAAAGGATATACAAAACTTGGAGAGGCAGAAAAGAATAGCTGCCGAGAGGTATTTCCTGAAAGGTGAGATAACCAGGGAGGCGTACGATAAAATCATACAGGAATGTGAGAGCAGGATAGCCGAACTTTCAAAGAAATGTGGCATTCTGGAAAAGGAAATCAGAAAGTTGAGGAGGGTGAAATCTTGAAAAAGTTTCTCGTAATAGTTGTTATCCTCATTTGTGCATCGATATCTGTGGATATACTTATCGAATCACTGGGTGAGACTCTCCCTTCTTCTGCATCATCCATCGAAGAAAAAACGCTGTTTGTTGTACTTGGAGAGGGTGTGGTGACAAATCTGACGATAAATATGACCGGTGAGACAGGCAATATCTCTCTTGAAGGAGAATGGATAGATGGACCTGCGAAAGTTGAGTGCGCCATTGAACCCTTACAGGCTCTTCCTCCATTCACTGCAAAACTTACCTTTGCCCCATTCGATAAAATCGGATACTATCTCTATCGTGTAAAAGCAGAGGGAAAAAACACAACAGCATACTATGACATCAGCATCATCGTTACTGATATCGGAATAAGCATATCCACAGATGAGGAAAATTACACGAAAGGCGAAGAGATGAGCATATCTGGCAGAATAACATCTGTTTATGGAAGTGCTGTAAAATCGGCAAATCTCACGATAAGTTGCGGGGAGTGGAAGAGATTTACCACACTTCATGTTAATAATGGAAGTTTTGTTTACAACTACAGCATATCGTTTGGCGATCCTGAAGGAATGTGGAAGGTGGAGGTCAGCACTGTAGATTCTGTCGGAAATACAGTGTATAAAGATATATTTGTGAACGTCTCTCTCCCGGAAAACAGCGTGAGATACAAAGTTATTTTCCTGTCGCCGCCAAAGGGAGCAGTCTATCAGAGAGGAGCCACTTTTAATGTCTCCGTACTGGTTATGAGTGGAGATACAGGTGTTACAAGTCTGTTAACAACATGTACACTTCCGTCGATGGAGAAGATAAATCTCACTGAAATCGGTGATGGGTATTACAGAGGAGAGATAAAGATACCTTGGGACGCAGAAGAGGGTACCTGGTATTTATCTGTGGAAAGCATAAACACAGAAAATGGTTTTGCAGGCGGATCATCTTCTTACATTTCTGTCAAATCTGCACCTCTTGAAATAGAGATTCTCAAACCCGCATCAAACAGTATCAAATACGCAGAAAAGGTGGAGTTTGAAGTGAAGGTCACCTATCTCAGCGGAGAGCCTGTAACCGATGCAGTGGTGAGAGCATCTCTATCCGATGAAGAGATAAACTTCACCAACTCGGGTAACGGAACATACACCGCTGTATATTCTCCTGACAGGAACACAAATTACATGCTTCTTTCCATCACAGCAGTTGATAGATATAATAATTCGGGCTATCTTAGTCGAGTATTCTATCTCAGTTACAGATCATCCATCCCCCTGGATATCAAAATGATTGCAATAATACTCATGGCAATGGGGGCGCTTGGCGCAGTCTTTTATCGTACAAAAAGGACAATGTTTGCTAAGCATCTCGAGGATGTAAAAAGAGAACTTGATGAGATAAGGAGATTGCAAAGAGAAGCAGTTATCAAATATTACAGAGAGGGAACAATATCGAGAAAAACATATGATATGCTCATGCAGGAATATGCCAAGGCATATGGTGAATTAATGGACAGATATGGCGAACTTCTGGCAAAGATGGAGAGAAACAAATTCAAATGGAGGAAATTAAAAAGAAAGTTTAAAACACCATCTTGAGAGGAGGAGCATCTGGATAGACGACAATGCCTTTGTCTGTTATCTCCATGGGTACAATTTTTCTGACGTGCGATGTTCCTCTGAGCTTGTATATCTCAACTCCTCTTACTCTCTCGACGTGACCCGGAAAGTTGTAGAAAACGATTATTCCATCAGCCAGAAACTCTTCCACCCCGGTTACCGAGAATCTCCTTGGAGCATCGAGAGATTCTGATATTATGAAGGTTGTTAGATTCAGCCTTTCAAAATATCTGAACAACTGCTCTATGTAAATCCTGTACTGTCTTCTCGTTCCTGAGAAAGCGGTCTCAACAGCGGATATGGAATCGAGAATGAGCATGTAGGGGTCAAAACCCTTTGGTATGAAATCTAGAACCATATCAACCTTTATTGGTAATGTACCGCTTGCTTCTTCAAGCAAAGCTTCCACTGATCTCGCTAACTGTATGGGCTGTAACCTCTTGAGTGAAATCTTACCATTATCGTTTGCCTTCAGATGTATCTCATGCTCCGTTCTACCTATCTCCTTAATATTGAAACCAAAAGAGAGCATGTGGTCCTTCAATCTCTCGGGTCTCTCTTCCATGGATAGATATACGCAATCTTTTCCTCCAGATGCTATGTTGTAGATGGTGTGCAGGCAGAATAGGGTTTTTCCACTGCCGGGGCCGCCGGCTATTATTATGTTTGAACCTTCAGGTATACCATTGTCTATCATCTCATCAAAACCTGGAACTCCAGTTCGAACCCATCCCTTTTTTTCTTTCTTGATTCTTTTCATGTAAGCCGGCTCAAAAATAGCTCCGGAAACCAGACCTTCTGTGGATTCCTCCTCTGCACTCGATTCATCATGTAATCCCTTTTCGACTTCTGAAATTGGCGTTCCAGCGACGGCGGCGTATGTGTTCATGGATGAGAAATCAACCGTATTATCTCTATTCTCTTTTATGACCCTATCTATAAACTCATCTATTGGTTCCTCTCTCTTGAAAATACCACTAACATTTGCCAGTAGACCTAATTTCTCTATGCATCCCATCCATCAATTTCATAAGCATATTTGATTTATAAAATTTTACATCGATGTGACAAGGTTATCTCAATTTTCTTGAGAGAAACATCGGCATATACAGAATCTTATGAGTCCGCTTCTTTTTTACAAACTATTATTTCTACAGGGAACGGGAAGAAATTTGTCCTTGTAATCTTTGACTTCGTTATCCGAAAACCAGCATTCGCGACCTCCTCAGATAGCCTTATTGGTCTGCTGGACGGTCTGTATCCAAGAATCGTTGGCCATAGAGGATACATCATTTCATAGATCAATCTCCATGACCTGAGTAAGCCTTCACCCTTCTTTGTCATCGAAACAAAAATCGCTCTTCCTCCGGGTTTAAGCACTCTCTTTGCTTCTTCAAGTGCCACCTTGATCTGATTCTTCGGTAGAAGATCCAGGATAAAGCTGCCTATAACAACATCAAAAGAGTTATCTTTTATTGGCATAGAGAGTACATCTCCGAGTATGAGCTGAGTCCTATCCAGATTACCGTTTCTCTCGAGATTCTCCATACTGACCTTACACATACCCTCTGAGAAATCAATACCATAAACGACCGTATTTGTCCTCTCTACGATTTTATTAAGAAGCCATCCGGTTCCAAAAGCCAAATCCAAAACCTTCTCATCCTCTCTTATGTCAGCAATTTCAAGCACCTCGGTGTTGGGTCTGATTTCAAAAACACCCATTATCAGATGATAGTATCTGCTGGATACGTCATACTTCCCTTTGTAACCAGATTTTGGATATATCACATCCTGAACATCTTCAAACAACATCTTCTCATCCTCTCTGAGGGTGTATTTGATCACTCTTTAAGCACAGAGCATCATTATCCATGCATTCAAGCTCTTCCAAACAATCATTTTCTTCCATTGTTTCCATCCCAGCTACAGAATGTTATCTCAAAAACACCCTCACGTGAGCATCCGTAATCTCCCTTCTCCCAACACATGCCCCTCACAATGTCCATGCCGCCGGTGTTAAATGCACACGGAGGATAAAATAATTTTTTGAGATACCTCGTAAAGCAACCAGCCCACCAATCTCGAATATCCTTTCCAAATCTTGTATAACAGAAAAACCTTCGCTACAGGTGGGTTTAAGCTCTTCCATTCAGACCAAAATTTATATAGATATATTTGTATTGCAGAATTCCCAGGTAGATAAAATGGCAAGGATGCATGCGAGAAGAAGAGGAAGGTCAGGTTCGAAAAAAGTACCCAGAGATAACCATCCAAACTGGAGCGCTTTGAATGCAAGAGAGGTGGAAGCGAAAGTTATAGAGCTGGCAAAAGAGGGATATCCACCAAGTCAGATAGGTATGATACTGAGAGACCAGTTTGCTGTACCCAGCGTTAAGGCAGCAACCGGTATGAGCATTCTTGAAATCCTGGAGAGAAACAATCTGGCTCCCGAGATACCTGAGGATTTAATGAGCTTGATAAAGACCGCCCTCTCCATAAAGAAACATCTCGATGAGCACAAGCATGATTATCATAATAAGAGGAACCTCCAGCTTACAGAATCAAAAATCAGGAGACTTGTGAAGTACTACAAGAGAATAGGGAGACTTCCACAGGACTGGAAGTACAATTTAGAGTCTGCAAAACTTCTGGTAAAGTGAGGATGAATATAGAAAATTATCTGCGCCAGGCGGCGGAAAAGCTTGACTCTTTTCCCAGAGATACAATAGTCAGAATAGTTTCCCATTATGATACGGATGGTATATGCTCCGCTGCCATACTCATGAAATCGGTTGAGAGGAAAGGTTTTGACTTTCATGTCTCGCTGCTGAGCCATCCTTTTGAGGAGGAGTTTGAGAAACTGAAAAAGGAAGACAACGATATTATCATTTTCTCTGATCTCGGTAGCGGTCAGATAGAGCAGATAAGAGAAATGGGAGCAGATTCCATAATTCTTGATCATCATCAGCCGGAGAATAAAAATCCTGTTGTGGATTCAATAATCCAGATCAATTCCAATTTATTCGGTATAGATGGAAACTTCGAGATATCAGGGGCGGGCCTTTCGTATCTCTTTGCAAAAACTCTGGATGAAAACAATACAGACCTCGCTGTATTTTCTCTGATGGGGGCAATTGGAGATAAACAGAACATTGGAGGGTGGAAGGGAAAAAACCGGGAGATATTTGAAGAAGCGAGGAAGAAGGAAATTATAACGGTGAGCAAACCCTCCATCAAGGCAGGAAATGATAGCATAGTTGATGAGATAGCTTATTCCGTGGACCCATTTTATCCAGGTCTATCAGGTAGAAGAGAGGAAGTGGAGAGACTCCTGAAAGAATTATCCATTCCAGGAGATACAAGATATGGCGACCTTAACAAGGAAGAGAGAAAGGATATTCACTCCTTTCTGGTACTGGCTCTGCTCAAAAACAACATCGAACCCGAAATCATGAATGAGGTGATTAAGGAGAGAATCATCACTGACCACTTCCCATCGAATCTCGATGTGCTATCTGATATTATCGATAGCTGCAGTAAAGGTGGAAACCCCGGTCTCTCCTTAGCATTCTGCATGAATCCACAGAAATATCTTGAAGCAGTTAAGGAGAACAGCAAAAGATTCAGGGAAAAAATACTCGGAGAACTTGTGAAACTCGAGGAGAAGGGACTGGAGGAAAAGAAAAATCTGGTCTATTTCGTATCAGGTAAAGCATCTGATGGAAGCTATATGAGTAGTGTGGTTTCCAACTATTTTAACTGCAAGGGGAAAGCCGTTTTTTCGTTCACTCCAAAAAATGGAAAGGTTCATGTCTCCTGCAGAGCAACCAGAAAACTCGTGGAAAAGGGTCTGGACCTTGGAAGTGTAATGAGAGAGACAGCAAAAAAATTCGGCGGCGCCGGAGGAGGTCATAAAATAGCGGCGGGCGGAACATTTGAAAATGCATCTGTAGAAGAACTTGTAGATTTCATAGACGGTATTCTGTGGGGTGGAAATGCAAATCAAATGCAAACTCACGCTTGAATATGGGGATGAAAAAACTGCCAGAATTGTATACGATTCTGTGAGAATTGACGATGAGGAATTCGTTGATACACGTCTGGACAAAAACAGGATCGTTGCCACTATAACAGCAAGATCCCCTGGTTCACTATTGCATACCCTCAATGACTATCTTGCATGTGTATCGGTTGCTGAGAAGGTTGTGGATAATGATTAATATACTTCTTTTCTTTACATATGGGCATGAAATTTCATCTCTCAGCAACCATAAAGCTCAGCAAACCTGCGAGTAAGGAAGTCATATCAAAGGAGATCGAGAATTTTAACGCACAGTTAACAGAGAAACAGGTTGATGCAAGGATAGAAAAATGGGATGTATTAGAAAACAACCTCAACATAGAGATCGTATCGGGAACGAAGAGAAGGGCTCATGATATTCTGCTCAATTTCAGAAACATTCTTTCAAAAAACCTGGGTAAAAAATACAAAATCGGTGTGAGAAAGATCGATGTGAATTTTTATGAGGTCACATTCTCTCTGGAAAAGGAGCCCTTACAACCTGTCACAATACCATTTGCGGATCTCGAGATAGATGGAAAGAATGTGAGAATGATTCTCAAGGATACTTCTGAAGAGTTCCTGAGAAAGAACTATGTTGACAGAATGATAAAGAGAGTCATAGAAAAGGTTGAGAATCAGTACTATGAGGGAAAAAAGGAGTTCTGGAAACTTATATGGAAATCTGAGGAAAAGGAACCGGTGTGGAACAAAGATCCGACTGAGGAAATGCTGAAAAGAGGATGGCTTGTCCAGGGTCCAACAAAGGGGAAATGGTTTTATCGTCCTCAGGCAGCCGCAATTTTTAGAGCGATGGAGAGGATAGCAATCGAGGAAATCCTGAAACCGCTTGGTTTTCAGGAAGTTATAGAATCACACATCGTCCCCTTTGAGATATGGCTCAGAACAGGTCATCTTGAGGGCATGCCTGGAGAGATATACTATGTATGTGAACCCAAAACGAGAGATGTAAAGGAGTGGGAGAGATTCATTGATCTGGTAAAGATAACAAGAGAAGTTCCTGAAGAGGAGTTGAAGAAAACAGTTTCTGTTCCCAGGGCAGGCATATGTTATGCACAGTGTCCTGTGATATACTGGTCCCTCAGAGGGAGAACCATAGCCGATGAATCTTTACCTCTCTTAATATTCGACAGAACAGCGATATCCGGAAGATATGAATCAGGAGGAAGGCATGGAATAGAGAGGGTTGATGAGTTTCACCGTATAGAGCCAGTTTACATAGGAAAACCAGAGCAACTGATAGAACTGAGAAAAAAACTCATAGAGAGATACAAACACGTTTTCAACGACATATTCGAGATAGAGTGGCGGATGGCGTGGGTAACGCCATGGTATCTGCAGCAGGCCGGTAAAACGGATGTTGGTGAGCATTATGGGGAAGGAGTCATAGGAACCATAGATTTTGAGGCATGGCTACCATACAGAGGGGATAGAAAAAATTCAAAATGGCTCGAGTTCCAGAATCTCAGCATACTCGGCGATAAATACGTCAAAGCCTTCAATATAAAGGCCCAGAAAGGGGAACTCTGGAGCGGCTGCACAGGTATAGGGCTGGAGAGGTGGATGGCTGTTTTCCTCGCTCAGAAAGGGCTTGATCCTGAGAACTGGCCTGAAGGATTCAGAAAATATCTGGATAAACTCCCGGAGGGTATAAAGATACTCTAAATTTCATAGCCAAACTCTTTGAAGGCAAACTCCCATTCTCTGCCTATCTTTTCTCTCAACTCATCATCTATCTCGTACTGATGAGCTTTGTAATTCTCATGCTTCTCCAGATATTTTTCAAAGTCTGGCTTTGCTTTATCAAACCAGTTAAAACCAAACTTGCCATAAATCTCACGGAGCATTTTCAGAGGCTCTTTAATAAAATCTTCGTATTTGATTTCAATAAGATCTTTTTCATCTATGTATTTCTTTTCATCAAGATACCTCTTGTAGAGCTCACGGTAAAAATCTATAATGAATCTGTCTAAAAATTCTACATCGATCCTCTGCAGGGAAAAAATCGGCATTATACTTCTGTATAGTCTCCATGTCGAGAGATACACATGATATGGATTTCTGCAAATATGGATAAACTTGATTTCTGGAAAAGTTTCCATGAGGAGTCTTGTTCTTCCAGTGTTAACCGGACTTTTCAGGAGGATGGGTTTCCCTCCATATTTGTATGCCACCTTTTTTATTATGTATCTGTATGTCTCTTTCCACTTTTCCTTTATATCATTGCTAACTCCATCGAACAGCACGTATTTCCGGAAATAGTGATAAATATTCCTGGGAAAGAACCATCCATGGTAGAGAGAATATGGACACAGATTTGCAATCGCATATTCTTCTTCATATGGCAGCCTTGTTTCCATTTCAAGATCATCCATTGGTCTTTTTGAGGGAAGGTGCTGCTGAACGACTTTATCCAGTAGTTTGTCACAGGCAATCATCATTGATGGGGTCATTGTCTCTCTGGTAGAGACATACGAGAGATTTTTATCCTGACCAAGCAGATAATGCAGAAAGGTTGTCCCGCTCCTGAAGTGACCAATTATGCAAATTATCTGCGGTATCTTGGTATTTTCAATCTTTTTGCTGAACTTCAAATTTTCATAAAACCTTACTGGAAAGAAGAGAGACGATAACGTCATAATGTAAAGAACCCTCGGTATAAACCTCCAGTCCACACGAAATTCATTCCAGGCGAGAAGCCGCAGTATATTGGTTAATGTCGAACCTCCGAGAGGTTGCATCTTTGGGTTCAAGTAGAAAGATTTATCAAAATCCAGTTTTCCCATACTCCTCCAGATAAGAAAAAATCTTAATAAACCCTTCCCTTTTTAGTGGGTGGTGATTTGGATGCCATGGCTGGCCATAATCATAGTGGTGGTGCTATTCCTGCTTCTATTGCTGGCATCAGCGATAAAGATACTCCCGGAGTACCAGAGAATCGTTGTCTTCAGACTGGGGAGACTGCTGGGAGTGAAGGGACCCGGTCTGGTTTTTGTTATACCCGTGATAGATAGATTTCTGAAGATAGATCTGAGAGAAAGAGTCAGAGATGTTCCAAAACAGAGGGTCGTGACCAAAGACAATGTTACCATAGATGTCGATGCAGTTGTGTACTACAAAATTGTTGACCCTGATAGAGCGGTTGTTCAGGTACAGAGATATGATTTGGCAACAGATCTTCTCGCTCAGACAACGCTGAGAGACGTTCTTGGAGAGGTTGACCTGGACTATCTCCTGCAAAACAGGGAGGAACTCAACAAGAAGATCCAGTCCATACTGGATGCTGGAACGGATGCCTGGGGAATAAAGGTTACAAGAGTGACAATAAGAGATGTTGTTATACCTGAACAGATGCTCAGAGCCCTTGCAAAACAGGCAGAGGCTGAAAGAGAGAGAAGATCGAGAATTATAATGGCAGAGGGAGAGTATCAGGCATCGAAGAAGATGGCTGAAGCTGCAAAATTCTATGAAAAGGTTCCTGCAGCACTTAGGCTAAGAGAACTGCAGACCCTGGCAGAGATAGCGAGAGAGAAGAACCTGATAGTTGTCCCGGGCGGAGAGATGGGAACCATCGCTGGACTCACACAGGCGATGATGAAGAAGACGAAAAAATGAAAAAAAATCTCATCTATCTAATCCAGCTATCCCTGATATTTTTCTTTTTATTCATCCATACAGCAGAAGCAGTCAATGAAAAAGTGGTTGTTCTGGATATTGAAGGAGCTATAGACAGGGCTACCGTGCAGCTTATTAAAGAAGGCATAGAGCATGCCGAATCCATACACGCTGAGGCAATCGTTCTCAGAATAAACACGCCCGGCGGCGGACTGGATGAGACTGAGGAGATAATAGAGTTTATTGTAGGTAGTGATGTACCATTCATAGGGTATGTTCCGAAAGGAGAGAAGGCATGGTCTGCAGGGACATACATACTGATGGCCTGTCCAGTTGTCGGAATGGGTCATCACAGCGTTATTGGTTCGTGTCAGCCCGTGGAGATAACCCCTTCGGGATACAAACTCGTGAATGATTCCAAGCACATAAACGCTCTGAAAGAAAGAATCAGGAATCTCGCCGAGATGTATGGCAGAAACTCCACCATCGCTGAAGAATTTGTAACCGAAAACCGGAATATCAACGCCACAGATGCTCTGAAATTTGGGGTTGTAGAGGTTGTTGCTGATAGCATCGAAGAACTTCTCGATAAAGTGGATGGAATGAAGGCGAACGGCAGGATTCTGAATACAAAAAATGCAACTATAGTATATCATACACCTTCACTTAAATATCATGTTCTCGCCTTCTTGACAGATCCTGTTATATCATCTCTTCTTTTTATACTCGGTATATTTTCTCTTCTCATAGGGATAAAAACCCCTGGATATGGTGCAGAGGTCTTTGGAATTATAGCCATAATTCTTGCTCTCTTCGGCATGAACTTCTCCCTGTATTATCTGGTCATCATTCTTGTCATAGTCGGTATAATCATGCTAATCATCGAGCTCTACGTAACACCCGGATTTGGTATAATAGGGATAGGTGGAATAATCTGCATAATTCTTGCATCTATCTTCCTCGTACCATCTTATCCAACGAGAAACTGGCTCATAACAGTAGATTATCAAACACTGCTTCTTATATTTGGTATTGTTCCATCCATTCTCATCGCAGGATTCTTTTTCTTTGTTCTTTACAAGATCGTTCAGGTGGGAAGAAAGAAGCCGCAGGTTGGTCTCATGGAGGGTGAGGAGGCAGAAACCCTTGAAGAGATTACCCCCAATAAGGCAGGATTCATAAAGTATAAAGGTGAATACTGGCTGGCAAAATCCAAGGAGGGAAGGATTCCTCCAAGAGAAAAGGTTATAATAGAGAAAAGATATGGTAACTTACTGGTAGTGTCCATAAAAAAGGAAGATAGCAAAGATTAATTACTACCTCCAATTACACCCGTGAGAATGAAAGATATCAAGGCATACTTCCTCGGTGGAGGAAGCGAAGTAGGAAAACTCGGTCTGGTTTTAGAGATAGATGATACTAGATTACTTCTGGACTATGGTATATCTCCAACCAGCCCCCCATCATATCCAATGCCTGCTCCACCCGTGGATATAGCTCTTCTGACACATGCTCATCTCGACCATTCCGGGATGTTTCCATATCTTGTCAGGGAGCAGGATGCCCCGATATGGACGACTGACTTAACCAGAGAAATCAGCAAGATACTCTATGTGGACTCTCTTAAGGTAGCGAG
>JAGGWT010000093.1 GCA_021163455.1 Thermoplasmata archaeon
CTGTGCTCTATGGTTCTCGGCTTTATGAACTCGTGACTGACAAACACAATGGGTGATAAAGATTGATGGATTTTATTTTTACCATGATGAGTGCTCTGGTCAGATATCCAAACTATGTTGACCAAGGTTTCTCCAGATTACAGCGTTTTTGATCCTTTACAAACCACACAGATTCTGTGCACTGGGTCATAACATCTCTCACACACAAGCCTGCCGCACAGCATACATGTATATCTTGCCCCGGGTCTTCCACACACGCTGCACAGACCAGTAAGTTCCATTTTATCTCCTTTTCAGGGAACGCATTCTCTCTATTAATTCTTTCAGCGGCACGTCTGTCAGAATTAAAGGTATATTTTCAGCATCCGCAAGTTTAATGGCAAGAGGGTCAACAGCACTTGGCTTATGATATACAACCACGGTTGGTTTCACCGGATGAACTTTTATAGCTATCATGGGGCTTCTCCCATACTGTACGCCGGTGAATATGATGGCTCTCTCTGTACTCCACCCGTAAAGATGTATGAAATCAGAAGAGTTGAGAGATTTTATCGTTTTTATGCTATCAACGAGCGTGAACCCTTTTATGGTCATTCTGTCAATATTCTTGGGAGAGTTCAGTATTTTGCCCTCTATGGCATCTATGAACTCCTTCACCGGTATAGAGTAGGGATATTCCATGATGTCTATTATACCCTCCGGCAGGTTCATCATTGAGGCGTATCTATGCAGTACCTTGCCGCCCCTCTCCTCATCGATTTTGAAGAGTGCCTCCACTATCTTCTTAACACTTTTTATTCTCGGAGATTTTCTTCTTCCAGATTCGTAATCGCTGAGAACGCTTGGAGAGATATCAAGAGCTTTCGCAAGCTCCACCTGCGATATCTCAAATATCTCTCTCCATTTTCTTATCGTCTTCCCTGGATCTGGACTGAGTGTTATCTCACCGGCTATCTTTTCAGCAAGATTATCTTTCACTCTCATTTTCTACCGGCTTGAATTTGAAACCATAATATATAGCTCCTGTATCCCCATCCTCCTGTATCTTTCTGAATACTGCTTCCACCTTCATACCTATTTTAATCTTGTCAAGTTCGCAATCGACTATTTGAGATGTGATTCTTGGTCCCTCCTCAAGTTCAACTATTCCCACAGCATACGGCGCCTGACCCTCGAATTTGGAAGGCGGAGTATGGATTATGGTGTAGGAATACAGCGTACCTTTTCCGCTCAATTTGATTTTTTCCATGTTCTCCAGACTTTTTCTTCTGCAATAAGGGCATACCTCCCTCGGTGGGAAATAGACCCTACCACAGACTTTACATTTTGTTCCTATGAGATTGTATCTCTGTGGAATTTCTCTCCAGAATCTCGGGACTGTGGTCATCTCATACCACCTCCAGTATGTGAACAACACATGTGGCTCCGCTTCCTCCAATGTTATGAGTTAATCCTATCTCAGCATCCTTCACCTGTCTTTCACCGGCTTCTCCTCTGAGCTGAAGTACAACCTCTGCTGCCTGAGCTATACCAGTAGCACCTACAGGATGACCCTTCGCCTTCAGACCACCACTTGGATTTATCGGTATATCACCATCTATCCTCGTTCTGCCCTCCTCCGTAGCCTTTCCACCCTCTCCCTTTTTGACAAATCCAAGGTCCTCTATAGCCAGAATCTCAGCAATCGTGAAACAGTCATGAACCTCCGCAAGATCGATATCTTTGGGCTCTACACCTGCCTGCTTGTACGCCTGCCTTGCTGCTTCTACAGTTGCCTTGAAAGTGCATATATCCTCTCTACCATGCAGAGCGAGAGAATCTGATGCCTGACCAGAACCAGATATCTTTACTATCTTATCCGTATACTGTTTTGCCTTATCAAGAGGAGCAAGCACTAATGCGGCGGCGCCATCGCTTATCGGGGAGCAATCCAGAACTGTGAGAGGATCTGCAACCATCGTTGCATTCAGAACGCTGTCAACTGTTATCTTCCTGCGGAAGTGAGCATTTGGATTGAGCAAACCATTATCATGATTTTTAACAGCAACCTCTGCAAGTTGCTCTCTTGTTGTGCCATACTCGTGCATGTGCCTTCTCGCAATCATTGCATACAGCGCGGGGAATGTTACACCAAAGAATGCCTCCCATTCCTGATCCGCAGCCATCGCGAGAATATCTGTGGCTTCCCCTCCTATAACATCGGTCATCTTCTCAACACCGCCAACAACGACAATATCATGTATTCCGGATGCAACCGAGATATATGCCTGGCGCAGGGCGAGACCCCCAGATGCACATGCATTCTCTACTCTTGTTGTGGGGATATTCATCACATGCAGACCAGAGCTATCAGCGACCAGCGCACCAACGTGCTCCTGACCAATGAATCTACCTGGACTCATCGAACCAACAAAGAGGGCATCTATATCCTTTCCCTCTATACCAGCATCAAGTATGGCTTTGGTTCCGGCTTCAGTAATCAGGGCTCTGAAGGACTTGTCCCACAACTCACCAAATTTTGTTATCCCAACCCCAATAATGGCAACATCTCTCATACAAATCACTCCCAGTAGAGAAGGTCTCTATATTTCGCATATACCGCATAGTTAATGTACCTCTTCCTCTCAATAAGTTGCTTCACAGTTGGAGCTTTTTCTCTCTGGAAATTCTTCATGCTGTCAGTAACGGTTATATCAAATGCATCTGATCCTGCCCCTGAACCATAACTCACCATTATTATCCTGTCACCTGGCTTTGCAACATCCAGGACCGAGCAGAGACCAAGTGGTGAACTTCCGGAGTAGGTATTTCCTATGAGAGGGGTCAACAGTCCCTGCTGAACCTGCTCCTCTCTGAAACCGAGCATCTTTGCCACAGTCAGCGGGAATTTTCCGTTAGGCTGATGAAAAACAGCATAATCGTAATCCTCTGGTTTTGTCCCCATCTTTGTCATCAACATCTTTGCAGCCTCTGTTATGTGCTTGAAATATGCGGGCATCCCTGTGAATCTACCCCCATGTCTTGGGTATTTTCTCGCCTCTCTCCTCCAGAAGTCGGGTGTATCTGTGGCAAAAGAGCATGTGTGATTTATCCTAGCGATGATGTTATCCTTTCCTATAATAAAGGCCGCACCACCTGCAGATGCCGTATACTCCAGTGCGTCGCCTGGCGCCGACTGGGCGGTGTCTGCGCCTATGGCAAGACCGTACTTTATCATACCTGCCCTCACAAGAGCGATACAGTTCTGGATTGCTGCTGTTCCTGCTTTACATGCGAACTCATAGTCGGCAGCCATCAGCTCTGGAGTTGCCCCTATGGCTTCTCCAACAATGGTACTGGTCGGTTTTACAGCATAGGGATGAGATTCACTTCCTATGAATATCGCGCCAATATCTGCGGGATTTATATCAACTCTGGAGAGAGCGTGTCTTGCTGCGGTTACACTGATTGTGGCAACATCCTCATCTGGAGATGGTACAGATTTTTCTGATATCCTGAGTCCTTTCTTTATGTTCTCCGGATTTCTCCCCCATGTTGATGCTATCTCTTCCACCTTTATCCTGTTCATCGGTATGTATGCACCGTAACTCACTATACCAATCTCTTCCATGGGCATCGGTGGTGCAAAATTCCTATTTTATTTAAAATTGTCGATTTGAATTTCGGCAATTTATGAATATTATAAACCGATGCTTATCTTCCCGCCCTTCTTGAGATTCTCTATCGCCTTTTCAGCAAGCTCCTCCAATTTCTTTTCATCAAAAAGAGCCTGTTTCGCCTTGACATTTATTTCCTCTATAGCCTTCTTGGCTTCATCAATCTTTCCTCTCAGCTCCTTCCTTATCGATATAATCTTCGTTCTCATTTCCACAGCCTTTCTGTGATATTCATCAGCCTGTTTCTTAACCTCCAGAAACTCTTCCTGTTTTTTCTTGATCTCGTTTATGAGAGCGGCCACCTCGTGAACGAGTTTGATGTATTTCTCATGGTATTTCTGGCTCTCTTCGTAGAGTTTGACAACCATCTCGTGCTCTTGATTGGCTCTCTTGAACAGTTCATCTATAGCTTTCTCTGCCTCGCTCAACTTTATCTCTATAGCCTCCTGCTTTTCCAGTTCCTTTTTCAACCTTTCATACTCTTCTCTTTTCTTCCTTATCTCCTCAATAATTCTGTCTTCTTCTTCCTTGGTCAAGGGTGTGGTTTCCTGTCTGTATTCCAGCATCTGTATGTCAGCTTTTAACTCTTCCACCCTGAGCGGCAGGCTCTTTATCATGAGTTTTCTGTTCTTTCTTCTCTCCTCTATCAATCTCTTTGCTTCCTGTTGCAGTTTGTTTCTCATTTCCTTGTGCTTTTTCATCTCCTGAACGGTTTTGTCCCTGAGTTCCTTGGCTTTTTTCATCTCTTCCAGCAACTGTTTCTTTCTTTCAACAAGGAGTTTTCTTTCTTCTCTGAGTACTCTCGCAATCTCGTTGAGTTCGTTTCTTTTCTCTATCATCATCTGGTACTTTTTCTCAGCCTTTATCAATTCCCCTCTATCCACTTTCTCCATCATGGCTTTCACATCTCTGCAGTGATATGAACGTCATTCTTACCAGGATATGCCAACCAGGGGATTTCGACCTTTGCGCATCCGCCTGGCGGGATCTCGGGGATGTTAACCTCATTCATCTTTACCCCATTGAGATGCAGGGAAACCTTTATGTTCTTTGCGCTTACATTTCCGCTGTTGACAATATTAAACTTTGTTGTTACTGTGTCTCCGGATTTGAATGTCTTGGGGGAGTGAGTGACGTTTTCCATCTTTAAATCAATTTTTGCATCCTTGGGCAGAGCCAGCAGTGTCATCTTGTAACTTTTTCTTCCTTTCTCAGGAATAAAGCGGATATTGATTTCAGCCCATTCATCGGGATTGATGCGTGGGGTTGCTTTTACATTTATGGACAGCATCCTTTCCTCTCCAGGGTTGAGTTCAATCTGCTCTTCCTGTACCTCTATTTCCCATCCTTCTGGAATATAGGATTTTTTTGTATCTATTTTATAAAAAACTTTTTTCTTGGTTATATTTTTTACTAAAATATCAAATCTTCCTTCCTCGTTTGGAGTGAGTTCTTTTATTCTCTCGGTACATATTACAAGAATATCTTTTTTCCTGAGAATGTAAAGCAGTACAGCAAAAATGGAGATGATCAAAACAATTACACCAGCCACTACGTATATCGCGTTTCCTCCGAATTTCTCCTCCAGACCACTGTATACACTTCCAAAGAAGGCATTTATTTTCTCTATGACGGTTGGCTCAACAGCCGTCGTAATCACCCATGCTGTATCCATTTTGGATGGGTCCGTTAATGATGTCACAACCACTTTGAGGTCATCGTCAAGAGGCAGATGGGGAAGGCTATCGGGTATTTTTACCGTGATGTTGAACTCGCTTTCATTTCCCGGGTACAGATTGTCTATCACAAACTCGCTGTCGCTGAGTAACCAGTTGTGTTCGGATGTGACATTTACCAAGAAATCGTCCACGTCATTTCCGGTATTTTTCACCCTGAAAGTGTATGTGCAGGTTTTTCCAAGTGCAACCTCCCTGTTCTCTGGCTCCTCGACAAAAACTATGCCGATTTCGCCCACGGATAATTTGATGGTGTCATGAATCACATCTGCTCCCCTGTACTCTCCAGATGCTGAGAATATGAAAGTGATTTCCATACCATCCTCAGAGTCCGGAGACGGGTATATATCAATAGATATTTCTTCACTATCCTTCCCATATATGTACATCTCTCCATCCCAGTCCGAGTAGACTTCTTCTTCTGTGCCGTTTGGAAGCTTTATTACCGCCCGCCAGCCGGATGGCCACTGATAGTAATCCTTATCATAGAGGACCAAACTGAGGGTGATGTTATCTCCCGTTTCTCCCTTGTTTGTGATTGTTATATTGTAATGCTTCACATCGACTCTCTTTATCTCCTGATTTAACTTGGTATCATCAGAGAATGCGAGCTTGATATCATCGAGGGGTGCAGTTGTAAACTCTACATAGGATGGATATTCTGTGGAGTTAAATAGGATAGTTGGACGGTACAGCGTGAGTTCTATGCCAGCCACACTTCTGTTGGTGAGCTTCAATCTCACCAAGAAAGAGTGACCCTTTTCAAATGTATGATCAACATTCTCTATCGTAACATCGAATGCGGCGGCTTTAATATATTTAAATCCGTATATTTTTGTTGTGATGGTTTCTATCTCTGTAGAGTAGTATCCTAACTTGTCAAGGAGGGATATCTCTACCGGATAGATTCCTGCCGGATTCTTGCATTTTATATAAAGGTGAAGAGAAACGTTACCCAAGATCCTGATTGGCTCAGCAAAAGACTCAGACATCCACGTGAGGGCATTTGATGATATCTCCTTTTCTATCGTCTCGTTAGATAGCTCTTCTCTTTCATCCAGAATAAGAGAATAACCCGATGTGGTTTTCACACCTTTCAGATAATACTTCTCCATGCCGAATCGTTCGCTTCCGGATATGAAACCATAAAATTTGAGGTTGGATGGATAATCTGCGGAGTTGTAGATAAACCCAATACTTTCCGATGTCTTATTTATAAGCATCATTAGGAGATTTACAAATACTCCTGAGAAAATACTGAACTTTGTCAGATTTGCAAAACCGAGATATAGTTCCACAAGCGCCTTCAATTCGCTTTCGTTCGCAAGCTTAAAAAGTTCTATGAGAGGTGCAATAGCCAGAAGAGTTTCATCAGTACATTGTACACTTACAACCAGATCCTTTTTGTCTTTCCCGTCTACTTTTACACCATCTATCTTGAAGGTCTTATGAACCACTCTGTTTTTTATTTTGGTCAGCATCTGGATATAACTGGTGAGATTTTTGAAGATATCCTCCACTGAGTGCGCCGTTTTAAAACCATCATCCTCTTCTATCAGTTCCACAGTTATAACCTTATGCACCGTCACATTACCTATAGATATTGTTATGTTGTATCCGATTTGAGGAAGTATCAGGTTTTCCTGTGGTAAAGTGAAATTCCAGCCCGGCTCTGATGCATTCTCAAGCAGTTCCTTCATAAAATCAATTATGCTCTTGTTATCGGCTGACATTTCCATACTCATGTTGGAAAATGCGGAAACCACTATAGCGAATAGATTTATGAGTCCTGTTAAGTTGAAAAGCGGGGCTTTGAAATAAAGGTCAAGATAGATGGAGTCCTCCACAGCAGTAATGTTTGATATGCGGAACTCTTTTGCCAGTGTAAGATTGCCCTCTTTCTCCGTGGGGGGTAATCGAGAGAGATAGGGCACCATGTGCTCTCTGAAATAAAGAATGTAAAATTCTCTGGTCTGAGAAGATGAAAAGACTATAGGATAACAAAGGGTTAAAAGGAGAGATGTCACAGCGATTAATGTCACCAAGGTTCGTCTTCCCATAAATGCACCGGATTACTCCTTTTCTGGAAAGTATAATATGCGCACCATATTTAATAAAGGTTTTGATTTTTCAGGATAGTTTTCAAGTTTTAATTTCTATGAAAATATCCCAATAAATACCATTGAGATGTTGCAATTTATTGTGTTTGATGTCTGTTTCTGCTCCGCCGCCGGGCGCCCAGCAGGATGGTGAAATCGGTAAATGGTGAATCGGCAATTTGTATACCTTAAGTCGGTTTCGGATGAGAAGGTTTCAGTAATTTCGTTGAAAGATTTAGATTTAAATTATAATAGAAAAACATTAATACGGGTAAAGAATTCATCCAAGAGAGGAGGGGTATGAACAGGAAAGCAGCGCTGACATTAGTTCTGTTATCCATGATCCTATTGGTTTTCTCTGCTCAACATGGGGAGTGTAAAAAATTCAATATTGTGGTGTTGAATGAAGACCTGGAAATGATAAACGAGGTGTATGAAGGAGAAACTTTTCTGATTTATGTAAGTGATGCCTCAGATCCTTCTCAACCTCTGGACAATTATACCGTTATCTTCAATGGAAACGAGTACATGTTTGACAGGAACGACCCAAATTACCCCTTTTGTTATCTCACCGCTCCGCAAGTGGATCATGACCAGAGTTTTCAGATAGTGATAAAGAAGAACGGATATGAGGATGGTAAGGTTATAATAACCGTCAAAAACAGGGCAAAACTTCTCGTGTATCCATCGACCTTTTCTGTGGAATCCGGACAGAAATTGACACTGCAGGTGAAAGATGAGTATGGTGTACCTGTATCAGATGCTACCGTCAAACTGGAGATTGGGAGTAAGAGTTACACAGCTAAAACCGATGACAGTGGGATGGTCACCTTTATCATCCCCACAGTCAAGGTAAAAACCACTGCGTATGTGAGTGTAAGCAAAAGCGGATTCGAAAGTGTAAAGATAGAAGGAACCATAACCCCACAAACTCCATCAGGCTTTCCAATAGATGCAAACATCATAAAAATCGCTGCAATTGTCATCACAGTAATATTCGTGGTTGCCGGAAGTATAAAGTATGTACAGGGGCGGGAGAGACTCTACGAAAGCTTTCGCTCGCTTGTCAAAGAGAAGATAGAGGAAATATCAACTGGACCAGAGAGAGCCTCACCAAAGGGTGGTCCGAAAATAGAAGAGATAGTGATTAACAGGCCTGAAGAAGATCACAGGAGGTTTGAAAGATTCGACAAAACACCGGTCGTATTTGAGCCTCCACGCAGAGAGAAAAAGGAGCCGGATACCTGGATCGTCGGGAGTAAATCTATAATAAAGAAAATCGATGAAAAACTTGGTGGGACAGAAGATAAGAAAGATGTGACAAAGTGGTTATCAGCAAAAGAAGATATTGCGGCGAAGGTGGATGAGAAACTGAAAGAAATTGAAAGAAAAAGAAAATCTAACTCTCCTTAGGATATACTGCTTTCAACAGCGGTGGAGTTATCAAAGAAGATATTATCACCAGAAGGATGGTGGCTGCCAGAACCTGGTGCGCCAGCGCCGGCGACCTGAATATGTTCATGGTGATCTCTGTTGTCACCACAACCAGCGCTATCTCCATTCTTGGTATCATGCCCACACCGACTGCAAGAGCTTCCCTGTTTGTGTAGCCACATATCCTTGAACCTAAAGAACATCCTATCACCTTGCCAACGAGAGCCATCGGAATAACAATGGCAACAAGGGTCCCGAGACCCCCGAGTGCGCTGAAATCGAAGGATGCACCGACCCACACAAAAAACAGAGGAACAAAAAAGAGATCTGCAATAAATCTTATGCTCTCTTTAATTCGATCTTTATGGGACAGTTTGCTCACAGCTAGGCCAGCAAAGAAAGAACCGGTTATGGCTGCAAGTCCAAAGAGTTTGGCAATCGCTGCATATATCAATGCTCCAGACAGGGATGCTGTTGTTATGAGTCTCGGTATGTAGAAACGATGTCTCTTGAGCTTATCTATCATGATTAGAGAAAGGACAAATATTATGAAGAATACAGCCACCGACATCAGGAGAGTTGCTGTTTTATTTATTCTCAAAAAATCCAGTATCGACTCTCCTGTACCCAGAGTTATTGATAAAACCAGGATGCCCAGGACATCATCAAGCACAGCCACCGTCAATATAAGTTCCCCGACCTTCGTGTGTAGTTTGTCCATATCAAGGAGGGTTCTCACGGTTATACCAACACTCGTAGCCACCAAGATGTTTCCTATCGCTATACTTTCAACAAAACTCAGACCGAGTATCTTTCCAGCCAAGAAACCAAACAAAAAGGCAACCGAGACGTCAAAGAGAGAGGTGACTATTCCTTTTTTACCAACACTCTTCAGTTCCTCCAGACCGATCTCCAATCCGGATATGAAAAGCAATAGTACGATTCCTATTTTAGCCAGTCCTTCGAAAACCTCACCAGTACCTTCCGATAAAACATTTATCCCAAACAACCCACCAACGTAAGGACCAAGTAACACTCCTGCCAGTATTTCCCCAATTACTGCAGGTTGTTTCAACTTCTCAAAAGCAATATGCAATACTCTTGCTATCAACAACGAAAGACCTATCTCCAGCAACATGAAGATTTCCTCTCTTTATGTTGTGGAGCTCTCCTCATCGTTGTAGAGTTCTTCATCTACTTCTATTTTTCCATCAAATCCAGTTGAATTTTTGAGAGTAAGAATTCTTATCATGTAACTTTTATACCAATTACGGACAGGTTTCTTCTTAACGGGAGAAAGCTCCCATGCCCTTGTCATCTCCTCATAACCCCAGTTCACATACTCGTTAAAATTCTTTATTATATCTGTTATAACGACGCCGAATTCATTTACAAGGAGTTTCTCTATTTCTATCCATTTGTCCAGAGAACTCTCTCTCCTTGTTAATCCAAGGTATCCGGCGCAGCCAGGCGCCCTGAGTGAAGATATTCCTCTACCGACAAAGGCTTTTATTGCATAGAGAGTCTCTGGAGGGTCGGTTATAAACGTGTCAAACTTTTTCTTTATGTAATCAGGAAGATCGTCTCTTATGTCGAAAGTGAAAATATCTATATTGTTGTAATTGAGCTCTTCAGAGACCTTTTCTATGAAATCTGTGAGTCTTTTATCTATATCTATAACTGCTATCCTTTTGGGCAGATTGGTGAGCATGAGAGCAATGCTTGTGAGGTCATCATCACCTATGACAAAGATTTCTTTGTTCTGGATATCATTTCTGGAAGCCATGAAGGCTACTCTTGCGATAACCGTATCTGTTGTAACAAAGCCCTGGTCAAACTCTCTTTTGGGCATTGGTCTTCCCTTAACTATCCTGTTGAACTCTTCCAGCACGTCCCTGAATTGCTCGATGCTTATGCCTCTTCCGGAACAGTTTCTGCACAACATCTCATCTGTACGTACTATACCCTCTCTGCTGGCAAACTCTTTTCCCTTCTCCGTCAGAACTATACCATTATTCACCATCACATAACCCTTTCTTCTAAGGGTATCTATTATATCAACAACAAGTGGTAAAGGTTCTTCGCTTAATGCGACTATTTCCCAGAAATCATCTGTTGACATTATCGCTCCTATAACATTCCTGAGACTTCTCTCATAGACATTTATAGATGTTTTCTTCTGGATTTCGGTGAGTATATCTATCATGTTATCCCTCTTTTCATCTCTCACCAGAATGGATAAAAAGGAAAGGTATAAGTTTTTCTTAATTTTTGATTGGAAGTTTGAGGTATCACCCATCAAGATGATATTTGCAAACTTTCCTTTTCACCTATTACCTATGGAGGGCGCCGCCTTCCGACGGGCAGGTTTTAATTGTACAGAGAGTTGATGACTATTAGTTTAGTACTGTACCCTTGTGAATCTTCAACTGTAAGCTTTCCCTCACTGATCTGTCAGGGATTGTTTTCCGTTGTGTATCGAAATCACAGTTATTGTGAGTATAATCTTTTTACCTGCAAGAGGATGGTTGAGGTCAAGGATAACGGTGTTGTCATTAACCTTTGCTATGGTCCCGTAGAAGACCTTACCAGATGGTGTGTTGATTCTTATTCTAGCACCCTTCTCCAGTTTCGCGTCCGGTCTGAAAGCCTCTCTCGGAACTTCTAGAACTAGTTCTTCCATATATGGTCCAAAAGCTTCATCCGGTTCAAGGGTTATGGTCTTCGTTTCCCCCTCTTTCATGTTCTTCATTTTCTCCTCGGCGGCGGGGAAAAAGGTGCCCTCTCCGATTACAATCTCAAGAGGATTATCCTCTCCCCATGTGTAATATATTTCGCCGTTCTCCAGTTTTGCCTCACACAATATCTTTACCTTATCACCATTCTTCACTACCTTCATCTATACCCCTTCTCTACCACATGTTCATATAACCCACCATTATGAAAAGAGTGCCCTGAGTGCACCCCTTCCACCAGGCAGGCTCTGCTGAGCATAACAATCAAAAAGTATATAAAATTTTGCCAAAGGATTGCTGTCATGATGAAAATTTTCACAAAAATTGACTGACCCTCTCTGACATGTTTTTGGTAATTCGACAATCTACGAATATTGCGGACAAAAATTTAAATAATATGTCTGGAATTAATAATTACTTGGGGTTTAAGGGAGGTGAGGAAAACAGGCAGGATAGAGAGGTTTGTAATTGGTCTAATTATTTCCTACTCGCTGCTTTCAGCGATAGTTTATCCTACATCTGCCGATTATACCTCACCTCAGGACGGTTTGTCCTCTACAACCTATCACAAAGAAATGGGTTATGCTACCGGTCTAAGTGAGGGCAATCATCCTCCTCTAAAGGATGGTGGAGTTGGAGAGTCATACGGTATATGGATATATACACAGTATAATGGCACCGAAAAATACACCAAACTCGAGATGTCTCTTATCCAGTTCATATACACCCTTCTTCATCCAGCTTATGGGATTCCTGTATCCATAGACGTGGATGATGATGGCGCAAAGGATGTGAAGTGTACAGCTCGTGTCTATATAACTAGTTTATCTTCCGTATCTCCAGGCATAAAATCGGTTCTTACCACCGAGATAGAGAGAAGGTTGGAAGGTGAATTGCTGGTTTCTCTGGATGTACATATACCTCTCATACTGTCTGGTAATTATGTCTCACTGAAAAGCGGTTTTTACTCTATAGACAGTGAACCGTCTAAATTTGATACGGGATTTGCCTTTTCGCTGTTTTCTCAGGCCTCGGGAAGAATATTCAAATTTGATTTTATCCCAGACTACAGTTATGAAGGGAATCTAACCGCCCTTTATTCTTATGAAATTTTCAGCACATCGGGTCAAAAACTTTCAAGCAGAAGTTTTGAGGTTCATTTCATGCCGGCCACAGAACTGCATATAACAACCATACCCAGAGATCTCAAGGTCCACTACTCTTTTGGCAAGGATGGCGGCGCAAAAACCCGTATAGTTTTCAGAAGTTACATCGACGGAAATCCCAACAA
>JAGGWT010000085.1 GCA_021163455.1 Thermoplasmata archaeon
AAGCCATATGACTCTGTATGGGCTATCACCGGTCTTCTATGAGAGAGGAGTAGACATTAAGAACGAATTTGAGAGATTTACTATAGCATTGCGGGAGGTGCTCCGCAATGCTTAAGTTGACAGCACCAGCTGAATACAGTAAAAGTTTAAGCGAAGTTTGAACCAGAGATGCCATCCATAACTTCACCATCAGTTGCTACTGCTCTTTTGAAGGAAACCGGTCAGCCCTAGATAGGATCTACTATAACAGGATTTACTACAAACAAGGTCAAATTATATGTGTCTGCAGGCGTTTCTTCGCTATCGGGTTGGGGTGGATAAGGTAGTACTGTAAAGTTGAGGTGTATCTCTCCGATGTCACCTTTCCTGAAATCTGCAGATGTGTAAACATCTAAGGATATTGTTGCGCATCCATCCATGGGCAGAACAATCGTGGAGTTAGACAGAGATGCAGACCAATCTCTGGGTAATTCATCAATACCTATCCGAATCACAGATTCTTTGTTTGCTCTGTTTGTTATATTGATCAGAAACCTTACCCTATCGTTAGATGTGGCATATTTAAGCGTTTGATCCGCCTCTATATGGAGAAGAGGGAGGTAAGTAGGATGAACTATAAGAGAAATTTCGACTGATTGATTCGATATCCTTCCGACGGGTTGGGCTTCTGCCCTGATCACAACAGTGGAGGGATAAGCAGGTGCATCACTGTAGGCTGCTATGAAAATAGAAGTGTTTGCACAAGAGAATTCGTTTTCCTTGATATTGATATAGATATCCGGGCAAGATATAGTAAAATCCAGCCAGTCCGGTATCTTTACCACGGAAAGGTGTATTCTTACTGGAGAGATACTTGCACTCCCATATATCAAGATATTCTTCAGAAATACAGGCAGGATGTTAAAGATGGAGGGGACAGAAACCATATACTTGACCTTTATGGGGATATTTACCGGATTCCCTGCTGGCATGATATAATCATCATAGTGCCCTGCTTCCATCTGCAGTATCGGGTTAAATTCCAATATATACTTTTCAACAAAATGGTTTTTAGCTGACGCATTACAAGATATTGCAACAAACAAACTCATTAAAAACAGCAAGATCACAGTCATAGAAACACTCTTTCTCACCCTCATCAACATTATATATTCTTCGTGTGTATATAAATATGCATACCCTTTAAGAAGGGTATCAACTTAACATCCCACCCCCTACCAAACATAATAATGGTACTGATCCGTGAATAGGCGAAAGAATCTCTTTATCTCCCTTTCTGGAAAATCTAAATCAACTCCTTTCTTTTGAAAAGTATCACAGATAACAAGAATGTGGTGACGAAGAAAATCGTCAGAGCCACTATTGATTGGGGTACAGATATGGGGTCAACGGAGGAGGCATTTTCTGAGATGATATTCAGGGCCACACTGAGGTCATTTGATGGCGATACCGCATAGAGGACCTTGGTATACCATGGGATCTTGGTGAAATTTCCCGTGAGGAAGGCATACATGAGGGATATGGTGTAAAGCATGTTTAGACCAAACCATCCAGCGATTAAAGATAGAATCAGCGATGTTCCGGAGGTTTTAGAGATAATAGAGAATAGCATCGACAGTGTTACATAGCAGGCGCACGCAAATATCACAACAACCAGATATATGTAAGTTCTGGCAATTATATCCAGGCTGGGAAAACCACGGAATGCTCCTGCTATAAGATTTCCCACGGTTGAGACTGGAATTATTATTGCACATATCACCATTATAACTCCTAGGATTTTACCGATTACTACCTCTTCTCTTTCCACCGGTTTCGAAAGCAATAGATATATCGATTTTTTCATCTGCTCTCCAGATATCAAATCAAACGAAAGTGCTATTGGGAGAATGGCATAGAATATGGATGCATAGGAGTGCGTGTTGGAGATGATGGTTCGAAAATCGAGTGCCATCATACCGCTGTAATGTGAGAGTATCCATACAGAAACGAGAAACACTATGGCATAGAGGGATGATATTATAATGAACCTTTTTGTCATCAAATGTTCGTAAAACTCTTTTCTTGAAATTTCCCATATCGTTCGAATATCCATCCTAATCACCCGTGAGTTTGAGGAAAATCTCCTCAAGACCCGGAGACTCCTCTTTAACACTTGTTATTTTTCCACCAGCCTTTACCATCGATGATATCACACTTGCTATGGTTTCTTCATCTTCAACCATGGCAATCAGATTATTGCCATCTATTCTGACTCTCCTTACTCCTTTTACCTTTTTTGCCCTCTCGATCAATTCTTCATTCAAATTGAGACATCTGATGGTGACTTTGATGCTTTTCCCGGACATCATTTTGGATAAATTCTTTATTTCATCCTTAACCACAATTTTCCCTTTGTTGATTATTGCTACCGTTTCGCAGATTTGCTGAACCTCGTACAGGAGATGAGAAGAAAGAAACAGAGTTTTTCCTTCCTTTACAAATCCCTTTATCATTTCCCTTATTTCATAACTAGACCTCGGGTCCAGCCCAGAGGTGGGCTCATCATATATGAGCAAGTCAGGGTTGTTTATGAGCGATTGCGCTATACCCAATCTCTGTTTCATTCCGTGCGAATACTCTCTCACCGGAGAATCCTTCCTTTCGAGAAGACTCACCCTCTCCAGCGATTCTTCTATTCTTTTTTCTCTTTCCGCTTTTGGTACGCCAAACAATCTTGCATAAAAATTCAGGTTTTCATAAGCCGAAAGTTGGTCATAAAATCCCATCTCTTCAGGGAGATACCCAATTCTCTTTCTTATCTCTTTCCCGTGCCTGAACACATCCTTGCCAAATATCTTTGCATAACCAAGGTCAGGATATATGAACCCCATGAGAATCTTTATTGTTGTTGTCTTTCCTGCTCCGTTGGGACCAAGAAAAGCAAAAGCTTCTCCCTCGCTCACTTCAAAGGACACGTCATCGAGGGCAAGCACATTTTCGTACACCTTCCTGAGATTTCTTACCTCTATCACACCAAGTAGATTCAGATTACGGTATATAAGTATTGATGTAAAAAATCCAGATTCTCATTCGAGATTAGATTTTAATTCTGCAATCATATTGCACAATCTGTGGACAAAATCGATCTCTACGAGGTTTACAGATTGCTATTCAAAAAATTCGGAAGTCAGGGATGGTGGCCCACGACGGCGCCGGGAGAGGCTAAACCGAAACACAGAGGGAAGAGACCTGATACGGAAAAGGAGAAGCTGGAAATAGTTATAGGTGCCATACTCACTCAAAATACAAGCTGGAAGAATGTTGAGAGAGCAATAGAAAATCTCAACAGAAACAAGCTCATGGACATAGATGCGCTCAACCTTGTGGATATCAAGCATCTTGCTCAGGTCATAAAACCTGCTGGTTATTACAATCAAAAAGCCGAGAGGATAAAGAATTTCATCAGATTCTTGCTGGAGGAATTTGACGGAAGTTTCAGTAAACTGTTTTCCATGAATTTGACGGATTTGAGAAACAAACTCTTGAGTTTAAAGGGCATAGGTAAGGAAACCGCGGATTCTATAATTCTCTATGCAGCACTGAAGCCAATTTTCGTTGTGGATGCATACACAAAGAGGATAGCTGAGAGAATAGGTCTCGGAAAAAAGGATTATGATGAACTTCAGAAAATCTTCATGGAATCTCTACCTGAAGATCAAAAGCTATTCGCTGAGTATCATGCTCTTCTCGTGAGACTCGGAAAAGAGTACTGTAAAAAGAATAATCCGCGATGCGAGGATTGCCCGCTGAAAAATCTATGCTCATATGCAAAAGCGAATCTGTCATAATCGAGAGATTGGCGATTTTTGAATCAAAAATGTATCACGCGTTAAACACTTTGTGGAGAAAACAAATGAGTACATGGTTAGGAGGAACAAGCTGTGGAAACTTGGGCGACTTCTTCATAATTTCATTTCTATAGAAAGGTAAGGTGGAGATTATATCCAGAAGTACGGAACCGGCGATTTCACCCATGGATCGTCTCTGCTTCCCCAGTCCACAAGATCGTTTATGATACCACTCCTTAAAGTTAACGGACATCGATCCTGACTTCCTGCTGATCC
>JAGGWT010000054.1 GCA_021163455.1 Thermoplasmata archaeon
CTTCCCAAGTCACCAGACCATGCCCGGAAGGTATATTAAAGATTAGAATATAACACACCATATCAATAAATGTCAAGATTAGCAAATGTTGTACATAGCTCCGTGATAATTGCATTCATTCTGACACTCTTTACCATCTCCGGGTGCATAAGCCATTATCATAATGAATTAAACCATACCGAAACATGGGCCATACAACTTCAAAACGCTGACCCTGATGCTTTAGCCGATTGTGGTTTTGACCTTATAGTGATAGATTATTCAAGAGATGGAAGTGAGAAAGGCAGATATTCTCCTGATGAAATTCAGAAGATGAAGGATAAAGGAATTATACCCATAGCATATCTCAGCATAGGCGAAGCGGAGGACTACCGATTCTACTGGAATGAAAGCTGGTACGAGAATCCCCCAGAATGGCTTGGGAGAGAAAACCCGGAGTGGGAAGGTAATTATGCAGTGAAGTACTGGAGCAATGAATGGAGAGAAATTCTTCATATCTATCTGGACAAAATTATTGAGGAGAACCTCTCAGGAGTTTATCTTGACAAGGTGGATGAATTTGAGTACTGGTCTGACCCTTACAACGGAGAAGATGAACACCTCTCTGAAAAGGATGCCGCAAATAGAATGGCTGAACTGATATCGGATATTTCTGGATATGCCAGAGACAGGACAGAAGAAGAATTTTATGTAATTCCTCAGAATGGGGAAAGAATACTGAAATACAACTCTTCCCTTCTGGCTGTAGTATCCGGATGGGCGGCGGAAGACCTGTTTTACAATGGTACGGAGAAATGGAGCAAGGAAGAGATGGATTGGATTTCGGAAAACAGGATGCCTTTCCTCGATATGATCATCACGATGAACAAACCTGTGTTCAGTGTTGATTATGTAGATGACGCCTCTGGATATGCTGGCGAAAATAAACAGAGAATCGATGATTACATAGAACTGTGCCGGAGCAAGGGTTACATACCGTACGCTGCCTTATCAGATAGAGAACTTGATGAGATAAACCTCATCGAAGGGGTTCAACCTGGCACTTCGATCTCGTAACAGAAAACATCAACTATTTAATATGATAGAGAAATTACGGTTCGATGACATCAACAGAAGACCTTGAAAAGCTCATTCCCGAGCTGCAGTGGATAGATGACGAAGATTTGAAGGAAAAGGTCATCAGAGTGTGGATAGAAGCTACAAGGAGAGGTGGATGGAATAATGTACAGGAAATTCCTTTTACCCTATCTTTCAAGAACTCGGGAACACTGATCGAGCATACGAGGAGGGTCGCTAAACTGGTCAAAAGTGTGGCTTCACAGAGAGATGAGGAGATCAATATGAACCATCTCATTGCTGGCGCCCTGCTGCACGATATTGGCAAAGCCCTGGAATACGAGAAAGTTGGAAACGAGATAAGGGTAAGCGAATACGGGAAAAAGGTGAGACATCCCATATCCGGAGCAAATCTGGCAAGAGAACTCGGTGTACCAGAAGAGGTAGCTCATATCATAGAGAGTCATTCTCATGAAGGGGACAAAATGAAGAGGAGCAAGGAATCCATCATCGTTCACCACTGCGATTTCATCGATTTTGAGTTGAGGAGGAGAGAGGTTGAAGGAGATTAAAGTTGGCACCGAAAACGAAAAAGATTGTCTTGTAACGGTCAGAGATGGTAAAGGCGTAAATATCGATGTCGAGGCAAAGGTGGAGCTGACCAGAGAAGATATCGTTGATGTCATCGATGAATGTATAAATCTCTATGATGTTGATAACATAAATATAACGGTGCGAGAATTTGGTGCCCTCGATTATGTAATAAGAGCGAGAACCTGCTGCGCCCTCTACAAATTCACTGGAAAAAAGGTGAAAGAAAAGGTTTTCACCAGAAGAGAAACCGAAAGAGACAAACTCAGGAGAAGCAGACTGTATGTTCCCGGAAACAACCCAAGATTGCAGATAAATGCAGGCATATTTGGAAGTGATTGCATCATTCTTGACCTTGAGGATTCCGTACCTCCCGAGCAGAAGGAGGCAGCCAGATTTCTCGTTAAGGAGGCGCTGAAAACCCTTGATTTTGAAGAGACAGAGGTGTGGGTGAGAGTAAACAGAGAGTTTCTTGAGGAGGATATCGAGCAGGTGCTTGTGGGGAATCCACACGGAATATGCCTGCCAAAAAGCGAGTGCGCAGACGATGTAAAAGAGGTTGAGAGAATCATAGAGAAATACGAAAAGATGTACTCCATAAAGGGTACAAAACTGATGCCAATAATAGAGAGCGCAAGAGGTATATTGAATCTCGAGGAAATCGCGGGAGCAAGTGATAGAATAGTTGCTCTGGCCTTTGGTGCTGAGGATTTCACCAGAGATATTGGAGGAGAGAAGAGCTGGGATACTTTGCTGTATGCACGCTCAAAACTCGTTACAGTTGCAAAATCCTTTGACATACAGGCTCTCGATACAGTCTACAGCAGGATTGACGATATCGAGGGGCTCATGGAAGAAACGAGAAGAATCATAAAGATGGGTTTCGATGGTAAAGGTGCAATCCATCCGGAGCAGATAAGGTACATACACGAGTGCTTTACACCCACGGAAGAGGAAGTCGAATATGCCAAGAGAGTTATGGAGGCTATAGAGGAAGCTAAAAAGAAAGGTCTCGGTGCAATCTCTCTTGATGGTAGGATGATAGACAAACCAATTGTCAAAAGAGCCGAGAGAATATTGAGATTGGGAGGTGTGCTATGATAAACGCTGCCGGTAGAGAAATACCATCAGAGCTTGCAGGAAGAAAACTCAAACCTTATAGAGGTCCATTTTCAACCCGCCCCTCCGGCAGGCGCAAGGCACCGAGGATAAAATTCCATGACCCCAGAAAAAGCAAGGTGCTTAAATCCATAAGAGAGGCAATCAAAAAGGTCGGTCTGAAAGATGGGGATACCATCTCGTTCCATCATCACCTCAGGAACGGAGACCATGTTGTTAACATGGTACTTGATACTATAGCCAGAATGGGGATAAAGGATATCCGCCTTGCTCCTACTGCTCTGTTTCCCGTTCATGAGAAGGTTATACAGCATATAAAGAACGGGGTTGTTACCAGAATAGAAGGAAGCATGAACGGTCCTATTGGGGCATTTGTGTCAGAGGGAGGGAAACTTAAAGAGCCAGCCATCCTGAGATCTCATGGCGGGAGAGCCAGAGCGGTTGCGAGCGGTGAACTGGATATAGATGTCGCTTTTATTGCTGCACCAATATGCGATGACTATGGCAACTGCAATGGAAGATATGGAAAATCAGCATTCGGTGCGATGGGATACGCTTACACAGATACTGTATATGCGGAGCATACCGTTGTTATAACAGACAATATTCAACCTTACCCTGTTACTCCTCCCATAGTCCAGCAGACTTTTGTGGATTATATAGTAAAGGTCAATTCAATAGGTGACCCTTCTGGCATCCAGACAGGAACTTTGAGGATAACCAGAAGTCCCGCCCGCCTCAAGATTGCAAGAGAAGCTGTTAACGTCCTTGCGGCGGCTGGAATTCTGAGAAACGGCGTATCCATCCAGGCAGGTGCTGGCGGTATAAGTCTGGCTGCCACAAAGTTCGTACACGAGTACATGAAGAAACATGGTATAGTTGGAAGCTTTGTTATGGGAGGGACAACCAAGTATGTCGTTGATATGCTGAGAGAAGGAACCATGATGAAGATACTTGATGTACAATCTTTTGATCTCGCTGCAATAGAATCTTTGAGAACCAACCCGATGCATGTTGAGATAAATAACACATTCTATGCCGATATCCATTCTGGCGGATGCGCTGTAGATAAGCTTGATGCAGCTTTTCTTGGTGGAACAGAGATAGATATCAACTTCAATGTGAATGTGAACACTCACTCGGACGGGAAACTTCTACACGGTATAGGGGGTCATCAGGATGTGGCTGCGGGGGCAGGGGTAACGATTTTGCTCATGCCTACAGTCAGGGGAAGGATACCCACGATAAGAAAAGAAGTTACAACCGTAACCACGCCAGGAGAAACAGTGGATGTTCTTGTTACGGAGAGGGGAATAGCTGTAAATCCGAGGAGGGAAGACCTCATTGAAGACCTCAAAGGAAAGGTTCCGCTTGTTGATATCGAGGACCTTTACAAAAGAGTGAGAAGATTCTGCAGAGAACCAAAAGAACCAAAACTCGGAGACGAAATCGTTGCGGTTATAGAGTATAGAGACGGAACAGTCATAGATGTCGTCAGGGCTGTAAAATCCTAATCCTTGGATGCCCCTTCGCTCTTTTGTTTCTCCAAATATCTCTTCCTTATTTCTCTGGCGAGCTCACCATCCTCTATAACAAGTGCACCTTCATAACCGCAATCTCTACATCTCCATTTACTCCAGGTCTGAGGCAAAACCCACTCTATGTTTGATGAGCCGCAGTTTGGACAGTACTTCATCCTATAACATTATGGATATCACACAATTTAAAAATTCCGTAGATGGTACTTCGAAATCATTGGGATGAGTGCAGTCTCTATCTTTTGGACGTGCCTATATAGTAGCCACAAGGCCGTATTCACAGTTAACCTCGTAGTATCCGCAGAAGAAGGATGAACATCTCGCGGGATAACCTTTTTATACCACAGGTATCATTACATGTAATTAAAAATAATTAAACGGGGGTGAATGGTTGTCCGAAAAGAATGAGAAAAAGTTCACCACAATATCCATACCAACTGCTCTGGCAGAGAAGATAAAGAAGAGGATAGAGGGTACGGGTTTTCACTCTCTCTCATCGTATGTAACATATGTTCTGAGGGAGTTACTCGCCAGCATGGAAGAGGAAGGAGCAGGTGAAGCACTGACAAAGGAAGAAGAGGAGAAGATAAAGGAGAGATTGAGAGCCCTTGGTTATCTGGACTGATTGAGAGGGTGATTCGCGTGTCAAAACCTCATGGAGGCAAACTGATCAACAGATGTGTGTTCAGAGATGTTGATCTGAATGATGCCAACGTTGTAAGAGTTAATGCGGATAGAGCAGAGGACATCGAAAATATAGCACATGGTGTGTTTTCTCCTCTTGAGGGCTTCCTGTGTCGCAATGATCTGGAAAGCGTGCTGGATGATAAAAGATTGGACAATGATATCCCATGGACGATACCCATACTCCTTGACCTCGATGAGAAAGAACTCGCCGGCGCAAAGGAAGGGGACACCATCTTTCTGACACACGAAAATGGAATGGTATCGGAAATGGAAATCGAAGAGATATACACTATCGATAAAAAGAAGGTCGCGGAGAAGGTCTATGGAACCACAGATCCATCTCATCCAGGAGTAAGCATGACCTTCAACATGAAAGACCTTATAATTGGAGGTAGAATAACTCTGCTGAAAGAGGGGAAAAAACCTTTCGATGAATTTCTCCTGTGGCCAAAGGAAACGAGAATTCTCTTCAGGGAGAAGGGATGGAAGGAAGTTGTTGCTTTCCAAACAAGAAATCCTCCTCACATCGGACATGAATATGTTCAGAAAACGGCACTGACCTTTGTGGATGGTCTATTCATCAACCCTCTGATAGGCAGAAAGAAAAAGGGAGATTTCAGAGATGATGTTATACTCAAGGCATACGAGACCCTTATCCAGAACTATTATCCACAGGACAGGGCTGTGCTGTCAATACTCTGCACATCAATGAAATATGCGGGTCCGAGAGAAGCGATACACCATGCCATAATGAGGAAAAACTTCGGATGCACGCATTTCATAGTGGGTAGAGACCATGCTGGCGTTGGCAACTTTTATCCGCCTTACGCTGCTCATGAGATATTCAGAGAATTCCCGGACCTCGGAATTAAACCCGTATTCTTCAGGTCTTTCTTCTACTGCAAGAAATGTGGAGGCGTCGTGAACGAAAAGATATGTCCTCACCGCGGTGATGATATCATCAACTTCAGCGGAACAGCCATAAGAAAGATGCTGAAAAATGGAGAGGTTCCTCCTCCTACGATGATGAGAAAGGAGGTTGCAGAAACAATCCTCCAGTTTGACAGGATGTTCGTGGAGTGAATCAATATGGGAGACATTCTCATACATCACTGGGACACAGATGGGATATGCTCCGCTCATCTGCTCATGAAACATCTTGGAGAGAAAATCAGAAACATAACTCCTCAAATAGGAAACTACTACCTCACCGATGAAGAGATGGATATGCTCGGGGGATTTGACGGGATTTTCATTGTCGATATGGCTCTGCCAGAGGACAACATAAAGAGGTTATCCCGATCTTCTGAAGTTACCGTTTATGACCATCACGTACAGAGCTACATGGATTTCATACATCACATAAATCCCGTTGCAAAGGGTTCCAGACAGGAGGATTATCCATCATGCACATGGGTACTCAAAGAGCACTTTAAAATTGATACAGATTTGCAAGTCATTCTCGGAATAATCGGAGATAATGAACACAAGATAAAAGAGAATAGGAGATTCTATGAAATAGTAATGAAGTTCTGCGACAGATTTTCCACGACTCTGGAAGACCTCGTGAGAGCCGTTCATCTGATTGATTCTAACTACAAACTCGGCAAAAAGGATGCTGTTGAGAAAATCCCTCATTATATAGGAGAGATGAGCATAGATGACATACTGAATTGCGAGGACTGGAACAGAAATCTGGAGACGATAGAGAAAGAAATAGAAAGAGCGTTGAATAAAAGACAATCTGTTGGGAAAAACTTGGAGATGATAGATATAGAATCGCCTTACAATGTGATATCTGAGATAACAAGGCGCCTGGCGTGGAGCACGGGAAAGAATGCGGTGGTGATAAACAGGGGTTTCTTTCCAGATAAATCCCAGATTTATGTGAGAACGTCAACCATGGATCTATCAAATCTCATAGGCAAACTGAAATCCATGGGTTACAACGTTGGTGGCAAACCAAGGGTTCTGGGTGCAATCGTGCCCAAGAATTCCACTGATATGGTGGTGAATAAAGTTGTTAAATTCCTGGAGGGTGAGAATTGATGGTGAATTATATCGTATCTGGTCTTGAGAGAAGTGGAACATCGATGATGATGCAGATCTTATATAGAGGCGGGGCGCCGGTGGCATTTGATGACAAGAGAAAACCGGATTATCACAATCCCAAAGGATACTTTGAGCTGGAAGGTGGCAAAATCATTAACAAACTTATGGAGGGCTCCTTTCCGATAGAGAAGTACGATGGGAAGTTTATAAAGGTGACAGCTTACGGTTTGAGATTCCTCCCGCGGAGGGATTACAAGATTATATACATGACGAGAAACATCGATGAAATAATAGATTCCATGGAGAAGATGTGTGGTCCAATAAATAGGGAAGAGGAAAAGCCGCTGCTGGAAAAACTCAACAGATTGACAATCAGACTCATGGATGAAAGAGAAGATATGACGTATATAATTGTCAGGTACAACGATGTTATAAGGAATCCAAGAAAAGAGATCGAGAGGGTAAACGAGTTCCTTGGAGGTATGCTCGATGTGGATGAAGCTGTAAAGGCTGTGGATAAGAAGCTTTATAGAAATGTGAGGGAGGTGAGACCATAAGTGGAGTGACGGTATGGTTTACCGGTTTGCCGTGCTCCGGTAAAACAACGATAGCGAGAGAAGTTATGAAAAGACTGGAGGGCAAATATGATGTCGAGTTGCTGGATGGTGATACCGTAAGAGATTACATAAGAAACAAGGATTTTTCGAGAGAAGGTAGAAACAAACACCTGAGATACATAGCCCTGATGGCGAGATTACTCTCAAAGAGAGGGGTGATCGTCCTCTGCTCCTTCGTGAGTCCATACAGAGAGAACAGGGATTTTGCCAGAAAGATAAACGATAACTTTGTGGAGGTCTACGTGAAGGCACCTTTGGAGGTTTGTATAGAGAGAGATGTGAAGGGCATGTACAAAAAGGCACTGAACGGAGAGATAAAGGGCTTTACCGGCATAGATGACCCCTATGAAGAGCCAGATAATCCCGAACTGGTCATCGAGACGGATAAAGAGACACTTGAGGAGTCCACAAATAAGGTTCTAAACAAACTTCGAGAACTTGGCTATATAGATTAAAATGTTCACTATAGACATCGGTGGCTTGGAAATAGGAATTTCCATCACCATAGTGTTACTTGCATTCATATGTGAACTCATAAACTCCGATGGATGCTTTTCAAGAACAGAATCATTGTTATTACAAAGGTTGGCAGGTGATTGAGTTGTTTGACTTATTTACATTAGGTATATTGCTGGTAGCATTCACAGCCGCTTTAGTTGATACATCTCTTGGTATGTGTTATGGCACTATTCTTGCACCAGTCCTTTTGATAGCAGGATATCCTCCCGAGGTTGTTGTTCCTACAGTTCTTTTTTCTCAATTGGTTGTTGATATAGTGGGTGGCATAACCCATACAAAAGTTAAAAATTTCACCAGAAAGAATATAAAAGTCGCTTTGATTGTGGCCATTCCATCGACTATTTTCGTATCTCTTGGTGTATTTTTAAATGTAAATCTACCTACGATAATCACAAGGACATATATCGGTCTAATTGTTACTCTATTGGGTTTTTTACTTTTGTTGGGAATAAAACTTAGAAAAACATCCAAAAGACTCGTTTTCATATCTAGTATAGCGGGATTTAATAAGGGATTTATGGGCGGTGGCTTTGGTCCCATTGTTGTATCCGGGCAAATAGTTCTCAATCACGATGTTAGACCATCTGTGTCAATAGGCGATATTGCAGAAATTCCTGTATGTATCGTCGGATTGCTGGCCTTTGCTGTACTTGGTAAATTGTCTTTCCTACCAATCTATCTTGTTGTAACTGTTCCAGCATTGATAGCATCATTCATTGGACCACATATAACAATGAAAATCGGTCAAAAAAACTATGCCGAGAAAATAATTGGTGTGATAACACTCATTCTGGGCATTGTAACTCTATTGAAGATTATTTTGGGCTGAAATCTGTTTAGAGACATGTACCGGGGTATATTTCCTTAGTAGGGAACAAAGCCAATGTTCTCAACACTTCACAACCTTCGGTCTACTCGTGGTTGTCTTTTCCCACCTTAGCAGCAGATATGCGACCACACTCCACTCTACCCAAATCAGATGACTTTATTCACCAACTTCGTGCATCTGCAAAATGTTATAACAATCGTAGATTCATCTGCCCTCATCAGGTTGCTGCTGTTCTGATTGATATAGAAATTGATACGCACAAAAACCTCTTAAAGCAATCCTGCCATTTATGGTGATGTTATGAGAGCGATGGTTCTAGAGAAGATCACCCGGGTTGAAGATGAGCCGCTTAAACTCAGAGAAGTGAAGGTACCAGACATATCAGAAAATGAAATTCTCGTTAAGATATCCGTATGCGGTGTATGTCATACAGAGCTTGACGAGATAGAGGGGAGGGTGAAGCCAAAACTCCCGGTAATTCCAGGACACGAGATAGTGGGATACGTCGAGAAGACGGGAAGCAGAGTGAAAAGATTCAATACAGGCGATAGGGTGGGGATAGGATGGATATACTCTGCATGTGGAGAATGCAAATTCTGTAAGAGCGGCAGAGAAAACCTGTGCTATAACTTCAGAGCCACGGGATGTGATGAAAATGGCGGTTATGCAGAATACATCAAGATAAATGAGAACTTTGCCTATCCAATTCCCGACACCTTTTCTGATTCAGAGGCGGCTCCTCTGATGTGCGCCGGCGCCATAGGTTACAGGGCACTGAGACTTACACAGATGAGGGATGGAGATACCATAGCACTCTACGGTTTTGGTGCATCGGCACATATAGTGATACAGATTGTTAAGCATCTTTATCCAGACTCTCAGGTATTTGTGTTCACAAAGCGAAGGGATGATGAGCCGAGCAAACTCGCAAGAAAGATGGGAGCTGACTGGGTTGGGATTACTGGAGATACACCTCCAGAGAAATTTGATAGAGCCATAGATACAACCCCCGTGGGTATTCCGGTTGCAGAGGCTCTGAGGAACATGGAGAGGGGAGGGAGGCTTGTGATAAACGCTATCAGGAAAGAGACAAAGATTCCGGAGATGGACTATGCCAACCATCTGTGGGATGAGAAGGAGGTAAAGAGCGTTGCGAATATAACAAGGAAGGACATAGAAGAATTTCTCAAGATAGCTGCTGAGATACCAATAAAGCCAGAGGTGAAAGAATTCAAACTTGAGGAGGCAAACAGGGCACTTGTTATGTTGAAACATGGAAAATACAGAGGAGCTGGTGTTTTGAAGATACTCTAACTGAATGAAACCCCCATTTCCAGAAATTTTCTGGTCACATCCGCATCATCCAGGATGCGGAACAGTTCATCTTCATTTCTGATGGGTCTATTCATGATTATTCTTAGTGCCCTTTTTTCTCCTATACCGGGCACAGCTTTCAGTGTTTCAACGGGGATACTGTTTATTTTTATGGGGTATGGCAGAGCGGTAACCGAGCGGTAACCGTGGTCTATGATTCTGACATCCATGAATTTTCCGAGTACAATCTTTCCAGGAATACCGACCAGGATGGGATAACTTCCAAGTTGTCTTGCAAAGGTAATTTTTCCTATATGGATTTCTGTGTAAACATCTCTCAAGATGGTTCCTTCTGGAACCACCCTTCTCAGCATCTCTCTGTCTATCTTTTCTCTCACCATTCTCTTGAAGCGCTTGAATAACTCCATATGTTTCTTTATTATCCTGTTTCCCACTTCATACATCCTTGTTCCAGGCAGAGGAATAACCTGTCTGAGATTTATCCTTCGAATCAGCAAGCCTCTATCCAGTATCTCTTTTAGAAGATCAAAATCGCGAACGAACGTTTCTTTACTTTCTCCCTTCAATCCAAAAACGAAGTTCAATCCCGGCAGAAACTCTGGCAGACCATTGTATCCCCTTTTTGAGCCAACTTCATTTATTATGCTGACCGCTTTGATAACATCTTCGGGATATGCCTTCAGATTGTTTTCCTTTATTACTCTTGGGTCTGCACTCTCCACACCAAAGGCTGCAACATCCCCTGGAGTGTGATACTTGATGATAATTTTTGCTATCCTTTTGCACTCATCCGGATATCTGGCTATCACTCCAGGATTTGCGTTATCCACATGTAGCGTTTTTATATCGGGGGCAACATTCCTTATGCCTCGAAAAAGTTTCTCAATCTCATCAGGGGATGGTTTTGGAAATTCTTCCCTCCCAGTATCGATGGCTCTGTACGAGAATATGCAGGGTTGATTACCTATCCTGAAATGTCTGATTCCATGTCGGTAGAGAGAGGAAATCTCTGCCACTATGTCTTTAACTTCTCTGAAGACGGGTAAACCTTTTAAGGGCTCTATGCAAAAAGAGCAACCTCCTGTTATGGATCTCGGGCAACCTCTGTATGTTTCTATCTCCGCTATGATATAATCCGGGTAGTTTGGATGCTGTTTAACAATACCTGCCCCTCTTACGGCATACTCTCTTACCTCTGTGTAATCTCCTCTTGTTGCATCAGGGTCAGCATCTCCACTCTTCAGAAATTCTTTCAGAAAAATCTCTCCATCTCCTTTCACAACAAAATCAAATACGTCCCTGACCTCCCTCGGCTTCACTCCTCCAGCCACACCGAAACCGAATCTGCCCGCAGGTCCGCACAGCATCTTTACCGGTCTGTTTACTCTTTCCAGATATTTTCTTATCTCCTTGGGGTGGGCAGGATACGTGGAGAGATACCTTCCGGGTACAGCCATCCCCGCTATTACAGCAATGATATCAAAGACATTGAGTTCCTGAATTGTTACATTACCTCTTCTCAAATCATCGATGGTGATGTATCTCACATCTGCGTCTCTATCAATGCTCCAGGCGGCGCCTGCAAGGTATCGCGGATATGGGCTTATGTAAGGAGGTACACCGAGGCATGTGGGCTCATCCACATATCCATCGAGAATCGCTATCCTCATTCTCTCATTGTAATGGCTTTTATTGAGCAACAACCTCTCTTCTCGTCAAACCACTCGCATCTCACCCCAAGACATCTTACCAGATTACCATGCCTGCTCATAACTGGACAGTATCCATTCATGATAGAGAAATGGACAATGGTGTAAATTTTGGTTTCTATCCGCCTTCAACAGGGGGAAAAATGGCTATCTCATCTCCATCCTTCAACCTTTCATCTCCCTTCGCATATCTGTGATTCAGAGAGTACAGTGTCGAATCCCTGATTTTTTCCAGTTCAGGATACTTTTCTATAAGTTTTTCCATGAGATCGTTGATGGTTATGCTCTCTTCTATCTTGATTTCCTCCTCCGCTTTTCCAACAATTTCTCTGTGAGCCGAATAAAACCTCACCTTCACCCTCATCCACATACCTCACAGTCTGGATTTCTATCAACTTCTATAATATCGAAAGACATTCTTGTTGCATCATATATCAGTATTTTTCCATAGAGACATTCTCCTGTTCCTGTCAGATATTTTATAACCTCTGTTGCCTCAATAAGACCAATCAATCCAGCTGTTACACCTATTATGGACCTGTCCTTTGGTATACTTTCAGGAAATATGCATCTCAGGCATGGGGTAACCCTAGGTATGATTGTCATCACCTGACCATAAAACGCTCTGCACGCTCCATGAAAAAAGGGTTTGTTCAATTCAACAACCGCTCTGTTTACGAGGAACCTTGTTTCAAAATTATCGAGACAATCAACAACAGCATCAGCATCCCTTATCAATTCTCGAATGTTGTCTTCATTTATCTCTTCCCTCAATCCTTCCACCTCAATATCACTGTTCATCTCTTTCAACCTCTTCTCCGCCACTTCGGCTTTCCATTTTCCTAAGTCTTCTTCTGTGTAGAGAATCTGTCTGTTTAGATTGTTCTTTTCAATCTTGTCTCTATCAACCACCTTCAGATGCCCAACTCCGGCTACTGTTAGATATATGGATACTGCTGAGCCGAGGCCGCCCAGACCAAGTATCACTACTCTTGCTCTGGAGAGCTTCTTCTGTGCCTCTATTCCAAAACCGGGTATGGCGATTTGCCTTCTGTATCTCTCAATATCCATACATATCACCTGTCACAGGATGTGGGAATTCTGCAAATAAATGTAGCATAGAAGAGGGTTTTTTCAATCCTTTGCCTGATAGATACTTGGATATCCATCCACTGGGTGTAGATCCTTATATAATTCCGATTATCAGAAAACCTATAGCAAGAATCGGGCCACTTCTCTCTAGGAAAATTTATGACAAACGTCATTTCTTTTCTCCCATCCTTCTTTTAATCTCATTGCATATCTTGCAGACCTCACTATCTATAGATGACAACCCCCTGAATATTCGATCAGCCGATTCTCTCACCATTGTGTAAATCTTTTCATCAAGTTCGAACCCTTTTCCTCTCTTCTCCGCCAGATACTGAGAAACCGCAGCATCGGTGAGTCCCAACTTTCTGGCTATGTCTCTGTTACACATCCCGTAGTCCTCGGAAAGTATCTTCACCACTTCCTTTCTGATGGAAGGTATCACATTTTTGACGATATACTCACACGGCAGGCTCATGTTCCACCAAAAGTTTAAATAGAGTAATACTATTTAGAGTTAACGCCGTTAATATGGATGTAAGGATGAGAGTATGAAAATAACAAAGGATATGACCATTGCAGAAGCCCTTAAATACCCGGGTGTGGGAGAAGTTTTAGCTAAATATGGAATAGCCTGTTTCATGTGTCCCATGATGAGCTTGGAGAGGATAGAGGATATAGCGAGGGTTCACGGCATAGATATAGATACCCTACTCAAGGAACTCAATGATGCTGTAAACAAAAACAAAAAATAGAACCTGGTATTACTTCTCTGCTCTAGTATCCACTTTCGTCTCGTATGGAGATGGTAAGCAATGAGACACAAATTTCTGTTCATCATTCTTGTAATCACCGCAGCCCTCCTCTCATTAATCGCGAGCGCTGCGGATGATAAAAAGGTGGTTCTCGAATTCTTTTATTCGTCTCACTGTGGGGATTGTGAAGAGAAGATACCAGTGATAGATGAGATAGAGCAGGAGTACGGAGACCAGATTATCGTCTACATGAAAGATATCTCTACGAGTAAGGAGTATCTGAAGGAGTGGCAGGAGTATGATCTCTATGATGTGCCGGCTGTGGTGATAAACGGAAAGACAAAAGTCGATTACTACGGGATTACAAAGGAAAATCTTGAAAGCATAATAAACGCCTACCTTTCCGGAAACATAACATGGGAAGAAAATACATCCCGTATAGAGCTACCGTTCTTTGGAAGTATAGATGAGAGGGAACTTTCCCGCTTCTCTCTACCAGTTCTTGCAATCGTTCTTGGTTCAATCGATGGTTTCAATCCGTGCTCCTTTTTTGTTCTTATAGTGTTGCTGAATCTGCTCATCTATGCAGGCTCTAAAAGAAAAATTGCCCTTATAGGAGGAATCTTCATTTTCTTTTCCGGTTTCATATATTTTATCTTCATGTCCGCCCTGCTCAACATATTCGTACTGACCTCGCATATTGCTATCATCACAGTCCTTGCCGGAGTTATAGCGCTATTTCTGGGTTCGCTTAACATAAAGGACTTCTTTTTCTTCAAGAAAGGGATAAGTGCAAGCATACCGGATAGCAAGAAACCAAAACTGTATCAGCGCATGCGCTCCCTGCTAAGAACATCAAGGCTATCATCTGTGATCGTGGGAACGGTTATTCTCGCGATATCTGCAAATACTTATGAGCTATTCTGCACGCTTGGCTTTCCGATGATTTTCACAAGAGCATTGACCCTGCACAACCTACCTGCCACAGGATATTACTTCTATTTGTTGCTGTACAATATCGCGTATGTTATTCCTCTGATCGTTATTGTCACAATATTTGCCATCACCCTTGGGAGAAAAAAACTCACCCAGTCACATGGCAGATTTTTAAAACTGGTGTCAGGTACCCTCATGTTCTCGCTGGGAGTTGTTCTCCTTGTAAATCCATCCCTCCTTAACAATCTCATCACATCGGTAGCAATCCTTGTTTCCGCAATATCGGTATCTGCAATTCTGCATCTCATCTGGGAAAAATTCAAAGCATCACCTGAAGGGGCTGATTGAAATAAAATACAGTTAACAGACCATTCTCTTGAGAGGTTTACTGAGATGGCGCCTGGCGCACGGCGGCACCTCGTAAAAACCTTCCTTTAAATCCCTGTCGAGAATCTCATACCTGGCATCCTTTTCATCCTTTGTGGAGCCGCACCTCTTGCATCTGTAACCTTTGCCTTTGCCCATGGATTTCATGTGGATTCCGCACTTCTCACAGACCGGATTTTCAACCTTAACTCTTACAGTTGAGAGATTCTTTATACGAATCTTCTCTATATTGATGGTGAAGGGCTTTTCTCTCACACCTCCATAGACCTCTACTCTATCACCCTTTTTCAATTTCCTTATGATATCCCTGAACCCTTTTGTTGGCTCGTAAGCTGTGCAATCTATTGAACCGGTTTCATCACCGATACTAAATATAACATGTCCACCCTCTATTGTGAAGGGCTCTCTATCTACTGTTCCCTCAATGATGACGGACTGGTAAGGTTTCACTTCGGATATCTTCTTTCTCTGCAGATGGTCATCTGTTCCCTGATTCGTTTCGTAAATCATCCAGCCCATGTAGTTCTCTGATATCACTATTTCCTTTGCTTTTATGAGATCACATGGTTTATCACCTCTGATTCCAAAAAGTATTGGGCATGGTGAGTTTGGAGTTATGAGTACTCTCTTTTCTTCATAGTCATAGTTGTCGAAAGTTGAATTGATTGTCTTATCCATTTTTATGACAGATTCCTCCTCCACATCTCTCTCTTTACCCCATTTTTCTCTGTATCTGTAGGATATCAGCTCATAAGTTTTATCTCCAGGTTCCCATGAAATCGCAGCTGCAGCTCCTATCAACCCCCTTCCGTTTTTATATCCTTTGTACACGGCGCCGGCATGATTCAGAACTTCAATAACATCATTCAGATGGAGTACATCTTTTACTCCCTGCTCGTAAATAGTGCTATCAAACTTCTTTCTCGTTATCACGAAGCCAGGATTTGTTTTTTCATCCGCGAGAAAAGCTTGTTTTTCCACCTCTTCTTTAACTGTATTTTCAATCATCGCGATATCCACGTCATCGCTTCCATTTGTGAAGGCAAACAGTTTCTCTCCTTCAAATTCCCCTATCAGTATCTCTCTGCCATTCCCTCTTCCCGCTCTTATAGCGACTGCGCCATTACCCCTCGTTTTCCATGGTATGTTGGGATTCAATCTCACCAGTCTCGGGTATCCTATTATATCTATCCCGTTCTCAATGAGTTTCCTGACAATCGTGTAACAGATGTATGTGGTACATCCCCCGTCCTTGGAATCAGTGTCATCTATCCCTATCCAGACCATTTCCATTCCGTTAGTTTTTCCTCCATATAAATCTTTACACGGGTTCTTTGTATCCAACAGAAAGATTTATATTTACATGGTTTCATGATGTTTCGAGCCGAGGGGAAGTTCATGGCGAGAGCAAAGGAGGTATATCTAAAGGTTGCAGAGGCATTTCAACAGGATGTTGGCTATGGAAGAGCAAGAGTTGATACCCAGACCAGGATAGAACTGGACCTTGCAATAGGAGATATCATAGAGATAGAGGGAGAGAAACTCACCGCCGCCACCGTGTGGAGGGCTCATCCAAGTGATGAAGGTAAGCACATAATACGAATTGACAATCTCACCAGAAAAAATGCAAAGGTATCTCTTGGCGATTCTGTGAGGGTCAGAAAGGCGGAGGTCAAGGAGGCGCAGGAGGTCACGATGGCTCCTCTCATCTCAGAAGGACAGCACATTCAGTTTGGTGTTGGTATTGAAAATCTTATCAGAAGAGGCCTTCTGAGAAGACCCGTCGTCAAAGGAGATACAGTTATTGTTCCAGGCATTGCGCTCTTTGGAAGCGCTCTGCCATTTGGTATAGTTAATACAGTTCCCAAGGGAGTTGTTGTTATAACTGAAGAGACAAGATTGATTGTAAAGGAAGAGGCACCATCTCTGAGAGAACTGGAAGCGCCCAGGGTCAGTTATGAGGATATAGGAGGGTTGAAAGAAGAACTCAGAAAGGTAAGAGAGATGATAGAACTTCCTCTCAAACATCCGGAGTTGTTTGATAGACTTGGTATCGATCCACCAAAGGGTGTCTTGCTTTATGGACCTCCAGGTACTGGTAAAACCCTGATAGCCAAAGCTGTGGCAAACGAGAGCGGTGCAAACTTCTATGCTATAAATGGTCCGGAAATCATGAGTAAATTCTATGGACAGAGTGAGGAAAATCTGAGAAAGGTGTTTGAAGAGGCAGAAAAGAATGCTCCCGCGATCATCTTCATAGATGAAATCGATGCAATAGCACCAAAAAGAAGCGAGGTTCATGGGGAGGTTGAGAGGAGAGTCGTTTCACAGCTTCTCACACTGATGGATGGTCTCAAGGGAAGAGGGAAGGTTATCGTCATAGCGGCAACCAATCTGCCGGATGCCCTTGACCCTGCTCTCAGAAGACCAGGAAGATTTGACAGAGAGATAAGAATAGGTGTACCGGACAGAAACGGAAGGAAGGAGATTCTACAGATTCACACTAGAGATATGCCAAAGAGCGATGACGTGGACCTCGATTATCTCGCTGATGTTACCCACGGCTTCGTCGGCGCCGACCTTGCTGCTCTTGCAAGAGAAGCAGCGATGAATGCCCTGAGAAGATATCTGCCAGAGATAGACCTGGAAAAACCAATACCAACAGAAATCCTGGAAAAGATGGTTGTAACAATGGATGATTTCAAAAAGGCGCTGAAGGAGATAGAGCCATCGGCGATAAGAGAATTCTTCGTTGAGGTTCCAAAGGTAACGTGGAACGATGTTGGTGGTCTCGAGGACGTGAAGCAGGCCCTGATAGAGGCGGTTGAGTGGCCAATAACAAAGCCAGAAGCTTTCAAGAGGATGGGCATAAGACCACCGAGAGGTATACTGCTCTATGGTCCTCCAGGAACTGGAAAAACCCTGCTCGCGAAAGCTGTAGCGAATGAAAGCAACGCAAACTTCCTCTCCATAAAAGGTCCGGAGATATTCAGCAAATGGGTTGGAGAAAGCGAGAAAGCAATAAGAGAGTTGTTCAAGAGAGCAAAACAGGTTGCACCATGTATTGTATTCCTTGACGAAATAGACGCCCTCGCTCCGAGGAGAGGGCTGTATGAAGGCTCTCATGTTACGGAAAGTGTTGTGAATCAGCTCCTGACAAGCATAGATGGTCTCGAAAGTCTTGAAGGAGTTGTTGTGATCGGAGCAACGAATAGACCAGATATACTCGACCCTGGCTTGCTGAGACCCGGGAGATTCGACAGATTGATACTTGTTCCTGCTCCTGATAAAAAAGCAAGGCTGGAGATATTCAAGATACATACAAGAAATATGCCTCTTGCGAAAGAGGTTAAACTCGAAGATCTTGCCGAGAGAACGGACGGATATTCTGGAGCGGATATAGAATCCCTGTGCAGAGAGGCAGCGATGAACGCAATAAGAAGAAATGAAAACGCAAAGAAAGTAACTCTCGAAGATTTTGAGGAGGCGTTCAAGGTTGTAAAAGGTTCCATAACAAAAGAGATGATGAACTATTACAGGAAATTTGAAGAAGAACTCGGAAAAAGGCTGGCCAAAAGGGATAAAAGAGAGTTGGAGATTCAGTATCTGTAGAGAGGTGATGGTGAATGAGAATATTTGAAAATGAATTGCGGGGAAAAACCGTAATGACTGAGGGTGGACTCATAATAGGTGTCCTTAGAAACATAACTATGGACCAGAGAACAGGCGAACTCAAGAATCTCCTTGTGGAGCCCTCTGAGGATATCGATGTTAGGTTGTATCATCTTGATGAGAGGGGACACATAGTTCTTGATTTCGACTCTGTAAAATCAGTAAGAGACGTGGTTATAGTCAAGGACTGAGAGGAATAAAACGGAACAGTGACGATTATCGTAAATTCTATAAACCGATAAGGAATCCTTTTAACCATGGCAGTTGGCTTTGTACTCATAACGGTGAGCCCTCTCAAGGAGAAAGAGGCTTTTGAGAAAATTTCCAGCATCGAGGAAATCAAAGAGATATATCCTCTGTTTGGAGAATACGATATACTAGCCAAGGTGGAAGCTGAAGACATTGATCAGATAGGCTCCATAGTTATAAGTAAAATAAGAGCTGTTGCTGGGGTTATAGATACAAAAACTTTCCTGACAAGTAAAAGTCTGGAAGGAGCATGAAAAATTAGCTGCAGGCTGATAGTTGCCAAGTGCCCCTACTTTGATATGCAGTAAGTATTATTTAAATCCTTTCAATTTCCTCCTTATGCCTGGAGAACTTATATTCATCGGCGCAGGATTGAGCAGAGACGATATTTCTCTAAAAGCCCTTTCTGCTGCAAAAAACTGTGATATAATTTTTGCGGAAGAATATACCTCGAGATTATCTGACTGCAGCATGGAAGAACTGGAAACAATCATTGGCAAGAAGATTAATGTTCTGAGAAGAGAGGAGGTGGAAGAAGGGGAAATACCGATAAAGCATGCTTTGACCAGGAAGGTTGCATTTATTGTGGCAGGAGACCCCATGACAGCAACCACGCACATCTCTCTCAGAATAGAAGCCGAGAAAAAAGGCATAAAAACAAAGGTGATACCTGGAGTGAGCATTTACACCGCGGTGCCGAGCATACTTGGTCTGCAGCATTACAAGTTCGGCAGAACAACAACCCTCGTCTATCCTGAAGAAAATTTCTTTCCATTAAGTCCATATTACGTTATAAAGGAAAATATGGAGAGAGGTCTTCATACCCTTCTTCTTCTCGATATTAATGCTGAAAAGAACAGATTGATGACAGTGAGGGAAGCGATCGACATACTTCTCGAAATGGAGAGCAGAGCAAAAAATGGTGTGATAAAAGAAGATTCTCTTGTGTGTGCCGTCGCCAGAGCAGGC
>JAGGWT010000059.1 GCA_021163455.1 Thermoplasmata archaeon
AGCATTCCAATTGCAGCACCTGCTCCTGTACCAATGATGAAAGGGAATATGAAAAAGATACCTCCCTTTGTATTGCCAAATATCAGGATAATGGAAATTCCTGCTATGAATAGAATTGCAGAAACGATGTGATATCGATTCATCCTCCTTGCACCCTTTTCTTATAAAGTTTCAACAGATTTTCAAAGACACATGCTATGGTTACAGGTCCAACTCCTCCTGGAACCGGAGTGATGATTCCTGCTTTATCCTTCACTCCATCAAAATCGACATCGCCACATATACCCTTTTCTGTCTTTGATATACCAGCATCTATTATTATGCTACCATTCTTGACATGCTCTCTGCCAATAAGGTTTGGGGTGCCTGTTGCTGTAACCAGAATATCAGCCTCTCTGGTGTATTTCAGGAGATCTCTTGTAAAAACATGGCAAACCGAAACCGTCGCATTCCTATTGAGCAGGAGAATTGCAAGGGGTTTTCCGATAATCGGACTGTGATTTATTATCACAGCATTTGCTCCTTCAAGTTTAACTCCTGTGTGATCCAGAATTTTTAAAATAGCGAGAGGTGTACATGGCACAATGGTTTCTCTTCCGAGAAACAGGTTACCGAGGTTTTGCGGCGCCATGCCTTCAACATCTTTATCTGGATCAATCTTCGACAATATATTGAAAAGGGATAGGTGATTGGGTACAGGCCTCTGTACCATGATTCCATGGATTTCCTCGTCTTTATTGAGATCAAGGATTGTATCAATTATTTCTCTTTCGGTTGCATCATCTGGAAATCTGTACAGTTTCGATTTTATGCCAACTTCCTTTGATGCCTTCTCTCTGAGTTTGAAATAAAGTTCAGATTCTTCGTTATTGCCTATCATTATGGTTGCCATTGCTGGAGCAATACCATATTCAGATGCAAGTTTCTTCAAATCTGAAGATACCCTCTCCTTTATCCTGTTTGCTATTCTCCTGCCATCCACAATCAATGCCATAGCAGATAGTTATGATGACAGAAACGATTAAAAATTTATGGCAGAGCAACTTGGAGAGACATATAGCAAGTTGGATTTTCTTCGGGTTGTGGATTTTATAACCTTTTTCTATTGATCCCCACCCCAAGGTACGGTAAAACATCAGACAATTATCTTAAGCAATCAATAACTGAAAGCAAAGATTAAATAGAGTTTTTTCTCTCAGCGTAAGCAATGAATATTGTAGAAACTTTTAATCTCACAAAAAGATTTAATGATTTAACTGCCGTTGACCACATCTCATTTTCCGTCAGAAAGGGAGAAATCTTCGGTTTTCTCGGTCCAAACGGTGCTGGAAAGACAACAACAATAAAAATGCTGACAACCCTGCTGAATCCAACTGAGGGGACTGCAAAGATCTGTGGTTATGATATAGTTAGAGATAGGGACATGGTTAGACAGAGTATAGGTGTGGTTTTTCAGGAGCCGGCGCTGGACACCATGCTCACAGGTAGAGAGAATCTTGATTTTCACGCAAGGATGTACGGTTTAAGCAGAGAAGAAAGGACTACCAGAATAGAAGAAGTTTTGAAATTGGTTAATCTCGTGGAGAAGAAGGACACCCTTGTCAAGTACTACTCGGGAGGAATGAAAAGGAGGCTGGAGATTGCTAGAGCATTAATGCATTTTCCAAAAGTTCTTTTCCTCGATGAGCCAACCCTTGGCCTGGATGCTCAGACAAGGAGAACAATATGGGAATACATTAAAAGGATGAATAAAGAGGAAAAAACAACGATTTTTCTGACAACCCATTATATGGATGAAGCAGATTTTCTTTGTGACAGGGTAGCGATAATTGACCACGGCAAAATCATCGCTCTTGATACTATTCCGAATCTTAAAAATGCTATAGGCAACGATGTTATCATCCTCTCATGCTCTCAGCCGACAGATCTCAGAAAGAGGCTGGAAAGGGAAGATTGGGTCAAAAGCATAGAACAGCATAACTCCTCTCTCACTCTGGGTGTCGAGATGGGGGAGGAAAAGATTCCAATTATCGTGGAAATATCTCAGAAGATAGGGGTTAAGATCAAATCTATCAGTGTGAGGAAGCCGACCCTTGATGATGTTTTTCTGCATTTTACCGGGCGAAGAATACGTGATGAGAAGGATGCAAATTCTTCTCTGGAAAAGAGATCGTCTTTCCGCAGGAGAGGGGTGTGAAGAATGAGAGCAAACGAATTGCAGGCAATATATATTATGTGGATGAGACAGATGAAAAGATTTGTGCGCTCCAGAAGCAGAGTGATTTCCATGATTATCCAGCCCCTGTTTTTCCTTATTTTTCTGGGCGTGGGTTTCAGAAATGTACAGATGCCGGGTCTGGAGGGGTCATTCATTGATTTCTTAGCCCCTGGTATAGTGGCGATGGCGATACTTTTCTCTTCAATGTTTGCCGGAGTATCAGTACTGTGGGATAAACAGTTTGGTTTTCTGCAGGAGGTGCTGGTTGCCCCTGTCAGTAGATTTTCGATAATAATAGGTAGGACGCTTGGAGGAGCAACAACTGCGCTAATTCAAGGATTAATTATCCTGATTATATCATTTATTCTTGGAGTCAGACCCTCAAGTATACCCGGTTTGTTACTTGCAATTGTTTTTATGATCCTCATCGCATTTTCAGCTGTCGGTTTTGGACTTGTTATAGCATCGAGAATGAATGATTTTGAGGGGTTTCAACTGATAATGAATATCATTATGTTCCCTCTCCTGTTTCTCTCTTCGGCTTTCTTTCCTGTTAAAGAGGATATGGTTCTCAGGACGTTATCATTTTTCAATCCGCTCTTCTACATGGTTGATGGATTACGCGGAAGTCTCATAGGTACTGAAAACAGCATATTTTCACCCTTTATGGATCTCGTTGTCGTAATTATAATCTGTGTCGCAATGTTGAGCCTGGGCAGTTACTCTTTCAGCAAAAGTGAAGTTTGATCATCTCAAGGTTTTACTCCTATCGCATAGAACTGTGGGAAGAAGTTGAGTTCTATCCCTTCATCAAGGGATTTGAGATACTCATACTCCCACTGGTCTATCTCTTCATCACTCAACCCTGCTTCTTTCAGCACCCTGATATAATAATCTCTGGCGTGCAGATAGTATGCCTTGTTCTCCTCGCATGTCCATATTCTCGCGTTGCCTATGCCAACCTCTGTCTCAAGACCTGCCTTGACAAAGAGCGCTCTCAACTTTCTGCCAATGTGTGGATCTCCTCCCCTTTTCCTTATTGCTTCTCCAGCAAATATTCTGTCAACCTTTGGATTCTCGGGCCAGTGAATCTTTCCACCAAAATCCGGCTCAAGTGATGCAAGAACAATCCCTCCCTTTTTTGTTACCCTCTTCATCTCATTCACAACTCTTTGGGGATCAACAGACCACATCAACAGGAGATTGCACGTGGTTATATCGAAAGTGTCATCTTTGAAGGGTATGTTGTGCGCATCACCAACAAAAAGATGAACATTATCAAAATCCCTGAGAACATCTTTCGCAACCTTTATCATTTCCTCGGATTCATCTATCGCGAAAACCTCTCCTTTTGTGAGGCTGACTATATCTCTTGTCACCATTCCAGAGCCACAACCTACGTCGAGAATCAGATCGGCATCTTTCACACCAACCCTGAGATAAAGAGGAATTCTCTCCTCTGCTGTTTCCTTTGCCTGAAGTTCCAGTTTTCTGATGAATGCCTTTAGCTCCTCTTTGGATCTCCCTCTTGGCAATCGGACGCATTTCCCATTGCTCATTGATGATACAGTTTATAACTTTTGAGCTTATAACTCTATCAGTAAAAAGAGTTGTAGAGTCCGAACCTTGGTTTCTGCATGCAAAGAGAAATCTTCTTGATTTCATTTTTTGGATTCTTCATCCCTCTAAAAACATTTTGTGCGGTCTTGGAAAGAGCGAGGTGTTCGCAATTTTCTCCTGTATTTTTTCTCTCTATATTGAGGATATCCACCCGAATCTCTCAATGATGGATTTTATAATATTTATCATCTTTTCGATAAGTTTGTCATA
>JAGGWT010000135.1 GCA_021163455.1 Thermoplasmata archaeon
CTTTTATGTTTCCAGAAAATGCATCCGAGAGGAGGTCCTGTCCGGCTCCGTAGAGCTTCAATTCCTTTGCCCTTTCGGTTGCCATCTTGAAAACATCCCATGCAAGACCGTGAATCTCCGGATTATCTACGCCTTTTGTATGTGTCATTATGAGTTGCAGGTCGTCTCCACAGTGCGTCACGTGAAAATCTATGAGCAAACCATTGTTCTTTGCTTCCTGCAGTTTGTTTCTCGCTATCTCCATCAGGTCTGGATGCACATTTGCGTGCCCAGGCCAGCCGCCCACGTCGGCTTTAATCAGGCTAAATGTTACTTTCATCTACTCCACCTCCATTAACGATAACAGGAAACCCTTATTTAATGCTTTGCTGACACTATATAAAACTGGTTTACAGACGAACAACTCAGGAACCCCCTCACTGTTGCTTCCCTAAGTATATCGTCTGAGTCGGGAACGCCATCTCTATGCCCTCCTTCTCAAAAGCCTCCTTTATCCTGAAGTTTATTTCCTGCTGGGTATCCATGTACTTTATGTAGTCCTTGGTTTTCAGATAGTATACGATTTCAAAATTGAGACTGTAAGGTCCAAATTCCTTGAAATGAACTCTCTCAAGCTGATCAACGTACTGGAGTTTTTCAGGGTCAATAATGTCTTTTATGATTTCAGGTATCTTCTTCAGCTTTTCCAGAGGAGTATCGTATGTCACACCGATTGTGAAGACAACCCTTCTCCTTCGCATCTTCTTGAAATTCCTGATTTCCCTGTTTATGAGTTCTCTGTTGGAGACAACAAGCTCTTCACCCTGTAGAAGCTCTATTCTGGTGGACTTTATTCCTATCTTCTTTACAGTTCCCATGTATTCTCCGATAATAATGAAGTCCCCAACCTCAAAAGGTCTGTCAAAGTATATGGTGAATGCGCTGAATATGTCGCTGAGTATATTCTGCATGGCGAGACCTATCGCGAGACCTCCAATTCCCAATCCTACAACAACACTGCTCAGGTCTATGTGAAAAGCTGAAAGTATCGCGAGAAAGGCAAAAAGAGCGATTGTACCCTGTATCATCTTTTTGAGCACAAACAGAAGATGTTTGCTGATTTCCTTTCCCTTTCTTTCCCTCTTTTCAGCATACCATCCTATTAGAACATTCAGAACCCTTGTTATGGCAAACGCTATCAGAAGTATCTCTGCAACTTTGAAAAATGAATCAACATAGAAAGCATATTTCTTTATGATAGAAAGGGATGCCACAGCAAAATAGATACCGGCTATCAGTATCAGCAGATATATCGGCATCTTGATGTTTTCTATGATCAGATCATCGAGTTTCGTTTTGGTCTTTTCCGCCAGTCTCTTTACGTATCTTTCAAAAATGATGTATACGATCCATCCAATTATGATTGCCACCAAAAATATCAGGATAGATACTATTATTTCGCCCATATATTGTGGGATTCCCAGTTCTTTGGATATCGCGTTTGCGAGATCCGTCGCGATATCATTCATTAAGCCCAGATTATAGTGATAAAACTCTTAAGTCTTTCTGGAACGAATTTTTCAGAAGTTTTCATGCACATCCTCACAAAGTTTTTATATTTTCCACCTATAAAATATTGGTTGGCATGATAAAGATGAGGAAAGCATATATCGTTGCAGTTGTAATTCTGATGGTCTCGGTAATGTATCAGGCGGTGACAGTCCCTTCCATCTCTTCTGAAAAAGGAAATCTCTGTTATTCACCAGAATCTCACGACTTTGGGTATATGGCTCCTGGCGAGAAGGCATCCACTGAATTCGAGGTATGGGCATGCTGTGGCTGTCAGGGAGGTCTCTATTTCGATATTATAGAAAACTGCAGCTGGATCGATGTGAGTCCGACAAGTGGTTATTCAATGGGAGAGAAAATCACCATAACAGTGACTGTTGATACCACAGGTTTATCAGATGGTCTGTATGAGTACTCTCTGAGAATCAGCAGCAACAGTGGAGTAGGATTCTTTGATGTGAGGGTAAACGTATCAAAAGATGCTGCTGTACCTCCAATTGAGATAGAAAAGCCAAAGAAGGGATGGGTGTACATTAATGATAACGAGAAGTTCAAAACGGGATTAACTGTGGCAATAGGAAAATTGACAGTAGAGGTAAACGTATCTGGAAATGAGAGCAACATAGAGAAGGTCAATTTTTACCTCAACAACAAGCATGTTTCAACACTCACGGCGCCGCCATACACGTGGGTATGGAGTAAGCCAGGTTTCATGCTGTACAGATTGAAGGTAGAGGCATGCAATAAATTCAATAAAACATCATCTGATCAAATGATGATTCTGAAGATACTGTGAGTGACTCAGAAGAAATCGATGTTGTCAAACAATTCCTTTTCCTTCTTTTTACCCTTTAGCCATGTTACCAGCTGATGTGCAAACAACCATCCAAAGTATCCCATAAAAAAGCCAAAAAATCCACCCAGGCTCAGAGTAACTATTTGTTGTAGAAATTCGTAACTCTGTGTGAAGAACATGATACTTACGCTGATTATCACGTACACCAGTATAAGAAAGAGGAACCATCTGACCGCATATGTGGTAATTATGAGTGTTTTGGTGGGTATTTTATAGAGTATATCTGAAAAATTTTTCCCGTCCCTTTTGAACCTGATACGAACGGGTTTTGCCAGTTTTACCCTCTTCCTCGGCATCAATTTTCTTTTCGGAATCAACTCCTTTACCCTCCTAGCCTGTAAAGTGTATGGATTTTTGATATAAAAAACCTATGTGGATTTGATATCGCTTTCCTTGGGTGAGCCAGCAAACATTTTCATCAGCAGTTTTACCCACCTGTAGGCTCTATTTTCTTCTCTGTAGGATAAGAAACTTGCCATGCGATAAATCATGTATGATTGCCTGAACAACTTTTTCAGGTGTTTTTTCCATGCATTTTCATAAAGATGAAGATTTATCGAGCCGCTTTTCAAGCATCTTGATATTGTCTCTGCGGCCAGCTTTCCACAGACCATTGATGGCAAATTTCCGGCTCCTACGGCTGTCATTACCTGAGATGCTGCATCCCCGACCAGAAGGAAGTTCTTACCATAGGTTTTTACAGGCAACGAAAACGGAATGGCAGCCCCTCTAACGTCTTTCATTTCGAATCTCGATTTGAATCTGTTCGCATATGTGCTGAACCCTTCTGTTTTTGCACTCCCTATACCGACATTCCAGAATTCCTTTCTGGGAAAAGCCCATGCATAACCCTCTACTGTTATGCTTTTACCGAACCAGATGTAAGCTTTATTTTCATCAAATCCTTCCATGTGGTCAATGTGTCCCTCTATTGCTACGCCTATTTTTGGGGATTTGATACCCATAGATTTTCTCACCAGTGACCTTGCACCATCCGCACCAACGATTATTCTGGCTGATATTTCCTGCGGATACACCACGTTATCTTTGATCTTCTGAACTTTCTCTCCCATCCTTATTTCTCCACCCAGTTTTTCTACCTGATGCGCCATCTCCTTTTCAACTTCCTCCTTATCAATCATGAAGAAATGGATAGGTACGGTCAGGGCTTTGTCTTTTATAATAAACACCACTTCGTTGATTTCTCTCTCGACACCCTTTTTGCTCCCATAGAGGTCAAAAAAATCAAAATCAATGTATGATGGAAGTATCCCCTCACCACAAGGTTTCTGGAAAAATTTCGTATGCTCTTCAAGCAAAACAAAATCTACCCCTTCCTCAGCCAGATATTTTGCAGTGGTCAAACCAGCCAAACCTCCGCCAACTATCACGACGTCTCTTTTCTCCATTGCCATCACACCTTGGCAACGATTTTTATGATATCACCATTCTTCAACTCATAATCTGCCCCGATAACCCTGTGGGTTCTTGCATCTATGGCCTTTATAAATCCTTCTCCAAGCTCAGTATGGATCTTGTATGCAAGGTCTCTTGCTGTACTGCCCTTGGGCATCAGAAAAGCATCTGGTAAGACCCTTCCATCCTTATCGGTCAGATGATGCTCATCCTCTACCGGATAAACAACAATGAGGTTAAGCAACTCAAAAGCAGATTTTTCTATGCACTCCTGTACTCCAGTTGAGCCATAAACATCCAGGACTTTCTCCTTTATAAAATGAAGGGCAGATTTTTGTTTCTCGTCAAGTTTGCTATCATCCTTTATAGTAAAACTTGAAGATCCGGGCAGATAATCTATGAGACCTGCCTTCGAAGCCCTTCTGAGAGCCAGTTCCGCTTCGGCAGATGTTGGTATACCAAGATATCCTTTCTCTTTCAATCTGTTTAGAAGTTCCTCCATTTTATCTTTAGGAATAAGGTCACACTTGTTCAGAGCAACTATCATCGGTTTGCTGATCTTTCTGAGCTCAAAGGCGAATTTCAGAATATCCTCCTCGCTCCAGTCCGAGGGTTTCTCAGGATTAAGACCCAGATTCATTATGGCTTTGTGTATCTGATTTTCCTTTATCTTCAATCCAGCCAGCTTCTCAGCAAGCATCTTTTCAAATTTTATCTTGCCAACCTCACACTGTCTGGCTATCCTGTTCCAGTCTTTACCCAGTATACCGGCAAACCAGTAGCATATCTCTTCTTCAAGAAAATCCACATCCTTGATGGGATCGTGTGTTCCAGCATCACATGGTCTGCCCTCATCATCTGTTGAACCTGATGCATCCACAATATGGATGAAGGCATCAGCCTGTCTCAAATCATCGAGAAATTTGTTTCCAAGACCACGCCCCTCGTGGGCGCCAGGCACGAGGCCTGCGACATCTATCGCCTCTATAGGTATCAATCTCGTACCGTCAATACATCTGGAGTTATTCGGATTACATTTTACATTGAATTCCTTACACGGGCATTTTGCTCTCACATACATTATGCCAACATTTGCATCTATTGTTGTGAAAGGATAACTTGCTATCTCCACCATCGATTCGGTTGCCGCAGAAAAGAAGGTTGATTTTCCAACATTTGGCTTGCCAACTATCCCTATCTGCATACTCATAATTCTTCACTCCAGGGCATCCTCAATTTCATCCACAATATCTGCACCAGAATTAAACCTTATCAATTTTTCCTCGATTTTTTCTTTATCAACCTTTTCAAATAAGGCGCCCCTTTTGGCAAAGAGTTTTCCATAGATGGTTGCACTCCTTGGTAGATAAACTCTGTTCCCCTCCACATCTCCGTGAATCTTTACCTTTTCATTCAGGTAGATGTCTCCATCGGTTTCCACGTTTCCGAATATTTCAACTTTCCTGCCTATAACTATATCAGATTCTGAGATTATCGAGCCATGCACAACGCTTTCATCACCTATATTCACCAGACCGGGCACCTCAAAATTGCCCATTATCCGGCATCTATTTCCTATGAGAAGTCTGTCAAAGGTTTTTGTTTTCTGTATGCCGAGATGGACACCATTTGGTATAAACAGGAACTTTTCTGATATCGGTATGGATTTGCTGTTCTCTTCAAGTTCTGCTATCAACTTTTCGATTTCTTCGCTCTTTCCTAACCTGAGAAGCTGTAGGAGGTACAGAAATATGTAAATTATCAGGGGCAGGGGACTTCTTATGTTTATCCAGCCCTTTGCTTCAAACCCACCCTTTATCTCAACATTGTCTCCGACATCCAGGTCTCCCTTAACAGAGAGTTTACCATCTATTATTACTCTGTTTCCCACATAGACATTTCCATCGCTGGATACATTGCCTTCAATCCTGGAGAACATATCGATGTATATATCATTCTTTGCAACAAGATTTCCTTTCACTTCCGCTCTTTCTCCTATGAAAATCCTGCCTTCCGTCTTAAAACCGAAGTCGGCGCCGGCGTTGTCGCCTATTATGACATCTCCATCTGTTACAATCAGATGCTCCTCGAACTTTGTGTCCTCTGGTATAAGCAGTGTTTTTCTGTCAAACGGCATCAGAACAAACAAGTCGTGTCAAATTAAAAAGATTTATGATTCTGGAAATTATACGCTAGTGAAGTGGAGAGAAAGGAGCTCGCTACCAGGATAGGCAGGAACGTCATACTTCTTGGTATAATAAGTTTTCTGAATGATGCAAGTAGCGAGATTATCAGACCAATTCTTCCCCTTCTTATAGTTGCTCTGGGAGGAAATGAGCTTATACTCGGGCTGATATCCGGTCTGATGGAAAGCACATCCAGTTTACTCAAGGTTTTTTCGGGGTACATCTCTGACAGAGTGGGAAAGAGAAAACCCATCGTATTCTCCGGCTATCTGGCATCTGCGGTATTCAAACTGCTTTTATCAGTATCAACGGTGTGGTATCACATAATGATTTTTGCAACATTTGAGAGGGTTGGTAAGGGAATAAGAACCGCTCCGAGAGATGCTATAATCTCTGAATCGATGCCAGAGAGAAAGGGTAAAGGATTCGGTATACACAGGGCTCTCGACACCGCCGGCGCCGTGCTGGGCGCCTGCATGGCATTCATCCTGACATCTCTGATGGGTTTCGCCTACACCAGATCCATACTGATTGCAGCCATTCTCTCTTTCATATCACTGATACCCTTTCTGTGGGTGAGGGAGGTCAGGAGAGTAAGCAGTCAGTCGGGATTTTTCAGAGGTTTGAAAGAGATACCTCCCTACCTGAAAAAGTTCCTTTTAGTTGCAGGAATATTCGCTTTTGCGAACATCAGTTACATGTTTTTCATGCGCAGGGCGCAGGTGGTGTATGAGAACGATAACTCGGTGTTGCTACTTTACATTTTGTTCAACATATCATACGCTATCTTTGCCTACCCATTCGGCGTACTTTCTGACCGGGTGGGAAGAAAAAATGTTCTGGTATCAGGTTATATCCTTTTTGCGATAGTGTTTATCGGTTTCACGATATTGTCTTCTGAGTATGGTCTTGTTCTTCTCTTCCTGCTGTATGGTCTGGTTTACGCCATTGTGGATGCCAATCAGAGAGCATTCGTTTCTGATCTATCTACAGAGAACATCCGAGCAACATCTCTCGGGTTATTCCACACGACTGTTGGAATCATCGCTCTACCAGCTGGAATGATTGCCGGATATCTATGGACAGAATTTGGTTATCATTTCACTTTCCTATATGGTTTTGCAATGAGCCTGATTGCAGCATTTTTGCTGATTTTGTTTTTCAGAAAAGAGGAGTAAAACCTTCTTCTATTCCTTTTTCCACTCAACTATGCCAAAAATAGATGACACCACGCTTAAGAGTGTGCCTATACCAACGAGCCACAATCCTATGTGGTACTGCTGTATGGGTGTTCTTGTTCCCCAGTTCCATCCATTGGTGACAGAGAGTCCATTCACCATTCCACTAACTCCTATATCTATAGCCCACAATCCCAGCATGACAAAGAACAAGCCAAGTATTATGATGGTGAGTACCGTTATCTGTCTGAGCCCCTTCATCAATGATATATATCTAATAACAATTATATAAATTTATAATTAATTTCGGTAATTCCGACGTGTTTTACAGGTATAACCTGATCAGATCAACGGATAACTTAATATTTTTATATCGGATATTGCTTTGTGTAGAAGATTATGACCACGGAGCTACCACCTATTGACGAGTGGATTGAGGAGCAGGACTTTGAGACAACAGCCGAGATAAAGGTTCCTGAGAAACTCATAGACCAGGTCATAGGGCAAGATAAAGCTGTGGAGATAATAAAGAAGGCGGCGCAGCAAAAGAGACACGTCATGCTCATAGGTGATCCGGGGACAGGAAAATCTATGATGGCAAGAGCCATGACCGAATTTTTACCCAAGGAAGAACTCGAAGACATACTTGTCTATCCGAATCCCGAGGACCCAAACACACCTCTTATAAGAGTGGTTCCTGCAGGAAAGGGAAAAGAAATCGTAAGACAGAAAAAACTCGAAGCGAGAAAAAAGAGCGAGCAACAGAGCAGTTTTATCCTCTCCTTATCACTCCTTATAATCATAACCTCTATCTTCTATGCTGTTGTATCCAAGCATCTTGAATATGCCCTTTTTGGATTGTTTGCTGGCATACTGATATATGCATTTCTCGCACGTGGAGCCATGTCTCCGAACAGAATCGAATTGCAGAACACCCCAAAACTCCTCGTCGGTCATGAGAAGGATGATAAACCACCTTTCGTGGATGCAACAGCCGCTCATTCCGGTGCTCTACTCGGTGATGTGAGACATGATCCATTCCAGTCAGCGGGACTTGAAACACCCCCTCATCAACTGGTCGAGGCGGGAGCAATCCATAGAGCCCATAAGGGAGTTCTTTACATAGATGAAATCAACACCCTTAGCTTACAATCTCAGCAACATCTGCTCACAGCGATACAGGAAAAGAAATTCCAGATAACAGGTCAATCCGAGAGAAGTTTCGGCGCAATGGTCAAAACAGAGCCGGTGCCCTGCGACTTCATTCTGGTATCTGCCGGGAATCTCGACGCTCTCCAGGGTATGCATCCAGCCCTAAGGTCAAGAATAAGAGGGTACGGTTACGAGATTTATCTTAACAGTACGATGGATGACACCGATGATAACAGAAAAAAACTGATAAGATTCGTTGCACAGGAAGTTGTAAAGGATGGGAAGATTCCTCACTTTGATAAGTGGGCGGTTGCTGAGATAATAAGAGAAGCGCAGAGAAGAGCGGGAAGAAAGGGAAAACTCTCCCTGAGATTAAGGGAACTTGGAGGTCTTGTGAGAGTTGCTGGAGATATAGCCGCGAGCGAGGGTGCAAAAGTTGTAACAAAGGAGCATGTAATTAAGGCGAAGGAGATAGCCAGATCTCTTGAGCATCAGGTTGCATCTCGTGCTATAGAGGCGAGAAAGGAGTACAAATCCTTCAAGACAGAGGGGACAGAGGTAGGCGTAGTTAATGGTCTGGCTGTGTACTCTGCAGACCCCTCTCTCAGTGAATATGCAGGTCTTGTTTTACCCATAGTTGCTGAAGTAACACCCGCAGGGTCAAGATCTGAGGGAAGAATTATAGCAACCGGTAAACTTGGAGAAATAGCAAAGGAATCGGTGCAGAACATCTCAGCTATAATCAAGAAATACATGGGTAAGGACATCTCTGATCATGACATCCATATCCAGTTCATAGGGACATATGAAGGAGTTGAGGGGGATTCTGCAAGCCTCTCCGTAATAACCGCCGTAATCTCAGCCCTCGAGAATGTGAAAGTCAGGCAGGATACAGCCATAACGGGTTCGCTCAGCATAAGAGGTAATGTTCTTCCTGTAGGAGGTATAGCAGCCAAAATAGAGGCGGCGGCGGAGGCGGGTCTTAAGAGAGTGATAATTCCAAAAGCCAATATGAGAGATGTCCTTATAGATGAGAGATATAAGGATAAGATTGAGATAATACCTGTTGAGACGCTAAGAGAAGCTCTCGAGCATGTCCTGGTTGGAGAGGGTAAGAAAGAACTTCTTGAGAAACTTGCAAGGATGAGACCTCCAGAAGTTGTCGGCAAGATGGAACTTGAATCGGAGAAAAAGATGGTCGAGCCCAAAAAGTGATGAGTATGAAGGCTCTTTTTATAGGTAGGTTTCAACCATTTCACAACGGACATCTTGGAGTTATAAAAGAATTTTCCAGAGAATTTGACAAAATCATCATCGGAATAGGTTCTTCCCAGTACTCCTACACCAGAGATAATCCATTTACCGCTGAAGAAAGAGAGAGAATGATCAGGGAAAGTTTGAGAAAAGAAGGCATAGATAATTTTGAGATATATATGATTCCGGACATTCACAATTATCCCAGATGGGTTGGACATGTAGAAAATACCATCCCGGAAAAATTCGATGTGGTTATCGCGAGAAATCCCGTAACCCTGAAATTGTTCAAGGAGAAAGGGTATACTGTTAGGAGACCTCCTCGATATGGTGGAGAGGATTGTAAAGGGGAAGTAATAAGGTACAGGATAGCGAGAGGCGAAAAATGGCGACATCTGGTTCCTGATGCTGTTGCGAAGATAATTGATGAAATTAACGGGATAGAACGAATCAAAAAACTCTACATGGATTAAATTTAAAAGGGGTTGAATCTTTCATTTTTTCATGGCATTACCGATAGACGTACTGCAGAAATCTCTCAATCAGAAAATGATTCTTCTATTAAAGGACGGAAGAGTGCTTGAAGGAACTCTCTCGGGCTACGACGAGCACATGAATCTTGTTCTGGAAGATACCGAGGAGAGGATGGAAGAGACGAGAAAGAAACTGGGAACTGTCATAATTAGAGGAAGCAACGTCGTCAGCATATCTGTGGCTTAGTGTAAATTAACATCCAAAATTGAGACGAAAGTTTTATATACAATCTTTTGCTATTCACATAGTGGAAGGAACAGGGCTGGTAGTTGTTTGAGTGCATCCCATCCCCTCCTAGCCTGAGGCCAGCCTCCTTCCAACTTCTTTTTATTAAAACCTTTCGATGAATTCTGAAAATCCAGTGTACGACTTTTCCAAAATGAAAACTTTAAGTAGAAAAATCAAATTTTGAATTGATTTTTATGCAAAAAATAAAAGCGAAGAGGGGTAAGGAGCTAAGGTGCAGGGGCTGGAGACAGGAAGGAATTTTAAGGATGCTCGAGAACAACCTCGAAAATGCAGAAAAACCAGAGGAACTCATAATCTACGGAGGCTCTGGTAAGGCAGCGAGAAACTGGGATTGCTTTCATGCGATTGTTGATACCTTGAAGAATCTTGAAGATGACGAGACATTACTTGTTCAATCTGGTAAACCGGTAGCGGTGTTCAAAACATGGAAAACCGCCCCGAGAGTGTTGATAGCAAACGCAAACCTCGTTCCACACTGGAGCAACTGGGATGTTTTTCATGAACTGGAGAAAAAAGGTCTCATAATGTACGGTCAGATGACCGCTGGCTCATGGTGCTATATAGGCACGCAGGGAATCATACAGGGAACTTACGAGACGTTTGCCGCATGCGCCAGAAAGCATTTCAAGAGCGATCTGAGGGGAAAGATCGTACTGACCGGTGGTCTTGGAGGGATGGGTGGAGCACAACCCCTGGCTATAAAGATGAATAACGGAATATGCATAGCTGTTGAGTGTGACAGGAAGAGAATAGAGCGCAGAATCAAGGCAGGATTCTGTGATATGGTTGTTGAGGATATAGATGAAGCCGTTGAGATAGCGGAGCAGGCGAAGGAGGAGGGCGAGCCAAAATCGATAGCGGTTGTTGGCAACTGTGCAGATACTCATCCATATCTTGTTGAAAAGGGATTCAAACCAGACGTTGTCACTGACCAAACCTCTGCACACGATGAACTCAATGGCTATGTCCCTGCTGGATACTGTGGAGATAATGTTGAAGAAGCGTACGAGCTGAGAAGAGAGAATCCGAAAAAGTACATTGAACTTTCTATGGAGAGCATGAAGAGGCACTGTAAAGCGATGGTAGATTTCCAGAAGAGAGGCTCTGTGGTTTTTGATTATGGAAATAATCTCAGAGGACAGGCAAAGAAAGCAGGATTTGAAGAGGCATTCAGTTATCCAGGATTTGTTATCGCATACATAAGACCGATGCTCGCAGTTGGAAGAGGTCCTTTCAGATGGATTGCACTAACCGGAAATCCTGAAGACATACTGAAGACAGATAAAAAAGTACTTGAGTTATTCCCGGAGGATAACGTTCTGAAAAACTGGATTACCCTTGCAGAGAAATATTTACCATGGGAGGGTCTTCCAGCGAGAGTATGCTGGCTTGGATATGGAGAGAGGGAGAAATTTGCCCTAGAGATCAACAGGATGGTGAGGGAAGGAGAGATTGGTCCAATTTCGATATCCAGAGACCATCTCGATTCAGGAAGCGTTGCATCACCATACAGAGAAACAGAGGGCATGAGGGATGGAAGTGATGCTATTGCGGACTGGCCCTTACTGAACGCCTTGCTGAACTGCGCAGCCGGCGCAGATTTGGTTGCAATCCACAACGGTGGAGGAGTTGGTATCGGATTATCGACGCATGCGGGAATGATAGTGGTCTGTGATGGGAGTAAAGAAACGGATGAGAGGATAAAGAGAGTCTTTAAAGCGGATCCCGGAATAGGAGTAATAAGGCATGCCGATGCTGGCTACGAAGAGGCGATAGATTTGGTTAAGAATAGCGATTTGAAGGCGCCGATGATCAGATGATAGAGATAGATGGCGACCATCTGAGAATAGAGGATGTAATTGCGGTTGCCAGGAATTTTGAAAAGGTTTGCATCAAAGCGGATGCAAAGAAAAAAATTGAAGAATCCAGAAAAATCGTTGAGAAGATTATAGAAGAGGAGAGGACGGTCTACGGGGTTTCTACAGGTTTTGGAGACCTTGTGAGAGTGAGGATAAACAGAAAGGATGTTGACACATTACAGCAGAATCTCGTGAGAAGCCATTCATGCGGGCATGGCAAACTTTTACCTACAGATCTTGTGAGAGCAATGATGCTACTGAGAGCAAACTCTCTCGTTAAGGGTTACTCTGGAGTAAGATATGAACTTGTAGAACTCTTGGTCGGCATGCTGAACAACAGGATTCATCCATGCATCCCTGAGAGCGGCTCCGTCGGCGCCAGCGGCGACCTCATTCCTCTAGCGCATATTGCTTTGGCAGTTATAGGGGAAGGTGAGGTCGAGGTTGATGGCGAGATCGTCGGGGCGGATGAAGGTCTAAAGAGAAAAGGACTGAAACCCATCAAATTGAAAGCAAAAGAAGGGCTGGCTTTAATAAATGGCACTCAATTGATGAATGCTTATCTCTGCTTTGCTATTCATAATATTCACAATCTTCTCAAGAACGCACAGATAGCAGGGATAATGAGCCTTGAAGCACTGAAAGGAACGGACCAGGCATTCAGAAAGGACATTCAGAAGTTGAGACCTCATGAGGGGCAGAAAAAATCGGCGGAGAATTTGTGGAATCTTCTTAGAGGTAGCGAAATTCTGAAATCACACAGGGACTGTCCCAAAGTTCAGGACCCTTACACTCTGAGATGTATGCCCCAGGTTTTTGGTGCCGTCTATGATGCCCTCGATTTTGCAAGGAAAATAGCTGAGGTGGAAATGAATTCGGTTACGGATAATCCTATAATTTTGAGAGAAAGTGGTGATGTGGTATCCGGTGGCAACTTTCATGGTCAGAATCTTGCTATGGTTCTTGATTTCCTATCCATAGCAACATCCTATCTTGGATCGTTCAGTGAAAGAAGAATAGCAAGACTTGTGGACAGTAAACTTTCCGAACTCCCTCCTTTTCTAACCGATAAAGGAGGACTTCATTCAGGTTTCATGATGCCGCATTATCTTGCTGCGTCTCTTGTAAATGAAAACAAAATTCTATCTCATCCGGCAAGTGTTGACACCATACCTGTATCTGCAAATCAGGAAGATTTTGTCAGCATGGGTGCAAATGCTGGTAAAAAACTCATGAAAATCATTGATAATGTCCAGACAATAATAGCGATAGAATATCTCGCATCAGCTCAGGCGCTGGAATTCTTAAAGCCCTTGAAACCATCCAGGGCCATACAGATAGCATTTAACCATATCAGAAAAAGAATCCAAAAATTGGATGTTGATAGAGCCATGTACAGAGATATTGAGATGATGAAGAATATGGTCAAGTCTGGTGAAATTGTGAGGGCAGTGGAGAAAGAGGTCAAACTCCACTAAATCTTTCTCCAGAATTTCCAAACAATTAAAATTAAAAGTCCTATTACGTTGTAGTTGCGGAATGGTAAGATTCAGATGGTTGCGGAACAGGTTGAAAGAGTTATCTCAATCTACCTTTATAGAAAGGATCCTGCTGGTTTTCCCCTTCTTTATCCTCGTTTTAGACCTCTACATGCTTCACCATGCTCTGAGTATCGGTGACCAGAAGATTATTGTCCCTGCCACATTGCTATTTATCTTTTCGGTAATGGAAATCATAGTGGCCTTTGATGAGATTCATGAACACGTTATTGAGACATTGTCGGATAAGAAAATATCCAAAAAAGTGAGATCAGTAGTAAAAGGTTCCAAGCACAATATGACAGTGAAGAGAGCCATGGAACTCTCTCTGGAAAGATATCCCGAACTGAGGAAGTACAGGAGAAAACTTTATCATGTCATCTGTCGGGTGTTATCTGAGGAGATGGACGATGAATAGACGATTCGACCATCTTTTATGGTTGTATCAACAAGATTCACACCAAAATGATATGGGATGAATCTGTATGATGGACAGCTCATTATTATTACATCTGCAGATTTTCCTTTATCCAGACTCCCTACTCTATGTGCTTCTCCCACAGCATAGGCAGCATTTATGGTTGCTCCCGCTATCGCCTCCTCCGGTAGCATATTCATGTAATA
>JAGGWT010000039.1 GCA_021163455.1 Thermoplasmata archaeon
CACAGAACACTCGTTGCAGATGAGACATCTATAGGAGATATATGGTTGTGTACCATTACACCAAATGACTCCACGAGAGATGCGGATTCTATTGATTCTAACGTAATCGTGATCACTGCATATGGGGGTGGTTCAACATGAGATACATTTATCATTTCCTGATTTTATGGATGGCTGTAATCTTTGTAGTGGTATGTACACATCAAGTCAAGGCAGTATATTCATATGATGGAACGGACATAGCGATGGCGATACTTCATGACCCCTCGACCCTCATATCATCCCACTATGAAGACACTGACCCGACAGGTGAGTTCAGGCAGAGAAAGATACTCAGCTCTCTTGGTATCCTTTCTCCAACAGACGGGGATACTTTTGTTATTCTCAGTACAGGTATAGCCGGAGCAACCCCTGCAACAACAAACTCAGAAGACCCTGGTAGCGAGATGGGCACATACTTTGGACTCCAGACACCCTCTCCAGGAGAACCAACCGACTATGCAAAGTTGGTACTGAACCTTTCTGTGCCGCCGGGCATGCACAATGTCTCCATAGACCTCCAATTTTTCAGTGGTGAGTATCCCGATTACGTCGGTACAATTTATAACGATAAAGTAAACGTAACCGTGATATCCCCATCCAAGGGAACCAGATACTATCAATTTGACGTTAACAGCGGGGATTTTGTGTTGAAATCCAGAGATATTCCTGGAACAGGTTTTGATATGTTTGCTGTCAGACCTACTGGGGGTGGATGGACACCCACATCTCCAGATGGTATAAACTATGAAACAACAACCCCGTACTGGAGTGACGACGCCGGCGCCAGCGCCCTGATAACAAGGGTATTCCCGGTTTCTCCGAATGAAAATATAACGATTATTATCAGGATTCAGGATACCGGTGACAATCTCGTTGATAGTGCAGTCTTTATAGATAATATAAGGTTTTCAGGATATGGATATCCCGAAATCAAAGCACTGAAAACCTACCAGGATGTAAATGGTGGGTCAGTACAGCCGGGAGATACAATAAAGTATACAATCACGCTGAGCAATATAGGAAATGCATCTCATCCAAACAATCCAGGATACGAATTTGAGGATGTGATACCCCAGAATACTTCCTTTGTCTATGGTTCACTGTACAGCAGTTCTGGCAGCTGCTCATATCTGTCAAGCGAGAACAAAATCGTATGGGATGGTGAGTTGCCGGCGGAGAGTAGTGTTTTGATAACCTATGAAGTTACCGTATCATCGAGTTTGACAGAGACCACACTCATATCCAACCAGGGTGTGGTTTACTGGGATAAAGATGAGGATGGAATAAACGAGGAAACAGAATTGACAGATGACCCGAATGTGGATGATGGTATTGATTCAGATGGAGATGGAGATACATGGGATGATGACCCAACTGTATTTCTTGTCATAATGAGTGATAATATCACTTTGCATGAATATTTCTCGGATGATACTCCATATTCCAGAGCCATTCAGAGCTTTAACAACATAACCTGGCTGAGTACAAGTTATCTCGATGGAAAGGGCTACTTTGGAGTTGCTGGAGGGTATTATTATTCAACATCAAACTCCTTCAAGGTTCAGATTAGGTCAGATTCCGGCTCACAGTACTGGAATTACAGCTTTAATCCAATATCTTCCGAGATTAATCTCACCTCATGGGAGATATACTTTGCATGCGGGAACAACAGCGAGGCATCAGACCTCATACTATCCTTCAGGTCGTCATCTGGAAACGAGATACTGAGATTGAAGTTTGATTTTGAGAGTGTATCACCGGAAAACATCACAGATAGTTATGCACCCTGCCTCTACTACCTGAACAAACTGGGTGAATGGGTGAAGATATCGACAGATTATCCAGGTGGATTTCTCTATAATGGGTGGTACAGACTGGTTATCAGCAAGAATGGAACAAAAGTAGAATATGCCCTTTACAGGAAAGGGGTAATGACAGACAGTAAAACCGATGATTACCTGAATGCTGACCTCTCTTCTCTATCAAGAATAGTATGGTACTCGACAAAGAATCCTGTGGTATGTCCCATCTTTTTCTTTGATGAACATGCCATAATGTTTTCGTGATTATTCTCTTATTCCGTAGAACGTTTTGATTTTTATCAGATTATCCTCCATTTCCTGATACCATTCATTGTAGATACCTTGCAACATGCTAAATTTCTGAAACTCTGCATCTGCATCGTCGGCGGCGCCGCTAAGCAGATAGTGAGATGCATTGTTAAGATGTATGCTCATGAGTTCCCCTGTTTTTGTCAGATTCAGGGCAGAGTTTGTGTAATTTATGTAGTATTCGAGAATTTTCTTGTAGTTCTCCACAGTAAAATTCTTGGAAATCAGCAAGAAATCCAGTGCTTTACCAAAGATTATGTTCGCTCTTTTGAAATAATACGCAGCATTTGAGGAAGATGTATTCATTTCAGCATACTCCTCTTCTTCCATCCAGAAGAGAGATTTATCCAGATTAAATTTGGCTTCTTCAAGATTATATCTAGCGATATCAAGATATGTGAGAGCCTTTGATAAATTATCACCAAATTTTTCTGCTTGGGTGGATATGGTCTCTATCTTATACTCGTATATGACCTGAACTTCTTTCATTTTAAGAGAATTCTGGTAACTTGCGACCATATAACTCACTGCTGCGGCGGACAAAATAAGAACAACCATGCCACTGATCAGTAGCATATTTTCTCTACCGTCTCTCCTCATACAACCACACAAATGGGAAGGCGGATTTATAAAGATTTGTGGTGATAAATCGTAATAAAATGGTTTTCTTGAGTGAAAAGGTATTCGCCCATATAGAAATTTATTTTAATGAGATAAACATACCTTTAATTGCAAAAGGGTAGAAACAGGGAGAAATGCCGCTCCTTTTGTTTCTATTCTTTTGCAAAAAGTCCAGACCTCCAGGTCTGAGGAGGTGAAGTAAAAATGAAAGGTGTAGTAAAGTGGTACAACCCAAGGAAAGGCTATGGCTTCATACAGGGAGAGGACGGTAAGGACGTCTTCCTGCACAGAACCGAAGTTCCATTCGGAACTTATCTGAAGGAAGGAGACAAGGTCGAGTACGACGTGGAAAATGCCCCAAAGGGTCCAAAAGCAATACACGTAAAGAAACTGTAGTCAGGGTTGAAAGATAAAAAAGAAAGATAAAAATATAAAAACAATCGACTGCCCATCTTTCAATTTTCTTATCTTTTTCTTTTGCTTCTTCATTTTATGCTCTTCTTCAGATGATTGACAAGCCCTCCATCCTCGATTATCTCCATTATAAAAGCAGGTAATGGCTTGAAGTTATACTCTTTCCCCTTTGATAGGTTCTTTATGACTCCTCTGTCCAGAATGATTTCAATCTCATCTCCATCATCTATATCTTCCGATGCTTCTGCCGACTCTATCACAGGCATACCCTGGTTTATGGCATTTCTGAAAAAGATTCTTGCAAAGGATTTTGCAACAATAGCTTCAACCCCGGCGTATTTCAAACATGTCGCAGCCTGTTCCCTGGATGAGCCGCAGCCAAAATTCTTTCCAGCCACAATGATTCTTTTCTCCTTAACCTTCTCCAGAAAATCCTTATCAAGGTCCTCCATAGCATGCTCGGCCATTTCCTTGGGGTCCGTTATGGCCAGATATCTCCCAGGAAATATTACATCTGTGTTGATATCATCCCCATATTTGATGACTTTTCCTTTTATAATCATCATATTACCTCCTGAGGATTTGTTATCTCTCCTTTAAGTGCAGAAGCAGCAACCGTAGCAGGCGATGCAAGATACACCTCTGAATCTGGAGAACCCATTCTTCCTCTGAAATTTCTGTTTGTGGATGTTATGGCTCTTTCTCCACTTGCCAGTATTCCCTGATGTGCTCCAAGGCATGGACCACAGCCCGGGTTTATGACCGTTGCCCCGGCTTTCAGCAAGGTTTGTATGTATCCTTTCTCCATCGCCTTCAGATATATCTCTCTGGATGCTGGCACCACTATCATCCTAACTCCATCAGCTATTCTCTTGCCCTTAAGTATTCTTGCAGCCACCTCAATATCTTCAAGTCTGCCATTTGTACATGAACCCAGAACCGCCTGATTTATGCTGATTCCAGCCACCTCACTTACAGGTTTGACATTGTCAACAGTGTGAGGACATGCCACCTGCGGCTCGAGGTTCGTTACATCAAACTCCATAACATCCTCGTAGTTTGCATCTTCATCGGCATATACTGGTTTTATCTCGCCTTTAACTCTCTCTTTCAGATACTCAAACGTTTTCTCATCAGGTGGTATTATCGCAGCTTTTGCGCCCGCCTCCATGGATTGATTCGAGATGGTCATCCTGCTGGCTATGCTCATATTTTTTATCGTTTCACCGTAAAATTCGATTGCCTTGTAGTTTGCCCCATCAGATTTAATCTCACCGATGATGTAAAGAATGATATCCTTTGACATGACCATTTTCCCAGGTTTTCCATTTATAATCATTTTTATCGTTTCAGGAACCTTCATCCACAGTTTTCCTGTTGCCCATATACATGCCATTTCCGTTGCACCTATACCCGTCGAGAATGCACCGAATGCCCCATAGGTTGTCGTATGCGAATCGGTACCAACAATGAGCATGCCGGGTTTTACATAACCCTTCTCAGGAAGAACCTGATGACATATACCCTCTCCGACATCATAAAAATTCTCTATACCCTGCTCCCTGACAAACTCCCTTATTGATTTATGCGCTTCTGCAGCTTTTATGGTATTTGCTGGAGTTCTGTGGTCAAGAACTATGACTATCTTATTTCTGTCCCACACGTTATCAACGCCTATCTCTCTGAATATCTTAGAAACAAGGGCAGCATTATCATGACTCATTGCAAGGTCAACCGATGCATCTATTATTTCTCCTGCCTCCACCTTGC
>JAGGWT010000100.1 GCA_021163455.1 Thermoplasmata archaeon
ATGGCACAAGAATCAGGAGATGTTACTGAGGTATCAGATCGCGGCTGGATTCGAGATAATGGTAGACCATGTGTCTGCAGAGGGTCTCGGTAAAGAGTGGCTGGGAAAAATCATAGATGAGAAAAATGTTGATGAATTCATAGAAATATGCAGAAGATACGGTATAAACCCGAGTGGGGAAGGTGGAGAGTTTGAAACAATTGTTCTTGATTCTCCTCTTTACAGAGAAAAACTCTTTGTAGAAGATATGAGAATCAGATGGTACAGAGATTATGGTTACTGCGAAATCATAAAACTGAGAAAGAAGAGGAAATCAGTAAGTGACATACCCAAGTTTCTTCATATTGGAGAGAAAGAAGAATAATCTGATGTCTATATCCTTTTCGTCAGGAAATGCCTGCTCCATTTCTTTCAGTATTTGCTCAACAGTGTGTTTCCCATCACACAGTTTCCAGACAAGAGAGCCTTTTTCATCCAGATGCACAGTAAACTCTGGGTCTTTGCCCAGCATTCTGCAAAACTTTTTCCCTATTTTACTTTTGAATTTTGGCACTATTACCCTGACCTTGCCCTCCTCTTCGAGCCAGATGAATTCTTTTCTTACGGGTTTCAATTGGAGAAACTCTTCCCTTGTATACTTACGCTTTTTTGCCAAGTATCTCCCTCAAAGGTATATAGAATAGTAGAGCACCTAAATAAATCCATGCCAGAAGACCTGGCCACCATGGTTCCTGACCAGCCGGGAATACGTTGAGATGGAGACCCGCTATTATGAGGGCTGCAGAACCCACACCCATCAGCGCCTCTCCTGCAACGTATCCTGCGCTCAGAAGGAGACCTGTTCTTATTGCCTTTTCCTTTGGTTTTATTCCAGTCTGTTTTATCGCGAGTTCCCAGTCACTTATCTCCTCTTCCTCAGCACTGCCGAATCTCTTGGCTATAAATCTATCAGTCAAATACCTGATTATTCCTCCACAGAAGATGGAAACAGAAATAGTAAAGGGAAGGTATATTCCTATGGCAACAGGCAGAATGGGTATGTTCATGAGAATCAGTGCAAATGCCAGAACCGCTCCAACCACCACGTATAGCCATACCATCTGTCCTGTAAGTATACCCTTGGCAATTCCTCCCATGAGGAACGCCTGCGGCGCAGGAAGGTCTTTGCTACCTATGTGGAAAGCAGAGTCCAGCATCTGAACGACACCTGCTATAACAGGTGCGGCTATCAGCACCCCTATTATTTCCATCAGCTGCTGTCTCCATGGTGTAGCTCCAACCATCTGCCCACATGCAAGAGATTGCAGGACATCTCCGGATATCGCTGCTCCACAACAGATAACAGCAGCAATAAGTATGGCTATAGCAACAGCTTTTGAACCGAGACCAAACGGGAGGAGAATTAAACTGGTTATGAGCAGTACAGAAACCGTGACACCAGATATAGGATTGTTAGATGAACCAACGAGGCCTGCCATGTAACCGGCGATTGCGCTTGCTACGAAAGCGAAGATTACCGCATAGATAGCCATAATACCTGAAAGAGCATACATCTGGGTAACCAGGCAGTAGACAATGAAAACCGGAATCACCATTGCACCTATCAGTATGAAAACTGTTTTCATGTTCAGATCAGTATCTGTTCTTTTCTTTGTCTCGGCCTCGACACCCGCCTTCATACCGTGAATAGCTTCCTTTATACCTGCAGCAAGATTGGACCTGAGTTTCCATATTGTCCAAAGTCCGCCGACAAGCATAGCCCCAACGCCTATATATCTTATCTGATTGCTCCATACATAATACACTCCATCCAGAGGGTTGGATATGCTTGCAGGCCAGCCACCCATCAGTACAGCGACAGGAAGTATAATAACCCACCCAAGTAACCCTCCAACAAGAACATATGATGCTATCTGAGGACCTATAATCCATCCAACAGCGAGCAGAGCAGGGGATGTCGCAAGTCCTCCGTACATCCAGCCCTCTTTTTCCAGCCCTCCGATGTTGTATTTCCCGATGCTCGTTACACCCTCAATCATTCCCTTGAATATCTTGAGGGAAACCTGTCCAAATTTGAATAGACCTGCGAGGATTGCTCCAAGCAGAAGCCAGCCAGCGCTGACTGCTGAATCCTTACTCCTTGCCCTCTTCCCAGCACCAACCGTTGTGGTAAGAACAGCAGCTACTGCAACTCCCTCAGGAAAGGGAAGGTCTGTTTTGACCACAAGCGCTCTCCTCAGAGGGACCATCCACAGTACGCCAAGTACACCTCCAACCGCAGCTATAAGTGCTGTTTCAAGATAGTGTATGGAATGCCATTCTCCGAGAATTACAAGGGCAGGAATGGTAAATATAACTCCAGCCGCAAGCGCCTCTCCAGATGCGGCGCCCATCATGGCGAGATTAACCTCTAAAATCGTGCCCTTAAATGGTCTGAGAATGGCAAAGGCCATGACAGCACCAGGAATAACTGCTGAAACAGTCATACCTGCGTATAGCCCAAGATAAGCATTTGCTGCACTCAAAAGAACAGCGAGGATCGCACCGATTAAAACGGCTCTAAGAGTCATCTCGGGAACCGTTTGCTCAGCAGGTATAAGAGATTTGAAGTTCTCCCGCGTCATGCTCTTACCAGATTTAATGATAATTTTTGTCCCTTATAAAATTATTGGTATAAATCTGACCATTATAAAATTTAAAGGAGAAATTCTTAACCGCCTCCTTTTACTGCTTATATTTCAAATCTCAGTATACCCGCTATTCCACCAAATGTGCTCAGCAAAGTAGAACCTTCCTCGCTATCTGTAGAGATAAGTTCAACCTTTGTTCCTTTTTCCTGTGCCTTTCTGGAAAGTTCCTCAACGATCTCGGTTTTCTCCTTTACCACCATGTTTCCTCCACATTTCTTGCATTTTGGTGGGTTGCTTTCCATCTTCTTTATCTCGGCTTTATCAGTGGTTTTTTCTTCTTCATACCCGCAGGAATCGCAGACAAGCTTTACCCTGTACTTGTCGAGACCCTCTGATATTAGCAGGGTATCAAGGGCTCCCATTTCAAGGGCTTTTCTCACCTCATCCTCCCCGTATATGGCAAGGGACTTTTTCTTCTTCGTTATTTCTTTGAGAAATCTCCTCATTATTCTCTTTTCCTGTGAAATCTTGAGGTCGTGCATCTTTTCCGAAATCTTCATAACAAGTTCTCTCAAACCCGATTCATCAGTGTAGCCGGTGTCGATGATGTCGATAATCTTGTTCTTAATTTCGTAGTGAAGATAGTCCCCTTCAACAAAATAGTACTTGGTTGGACCAGGTCCCCCAACAAATATTCCCTTGAGATCTTTCTCCCCCAGAAAAATCTCGCTGATCTTTTTGCCACACTTTTCAAACCATTCGTGAGCAGCTATCTCTATCAATCTTTCAAACCTTCTCTGGCTCTGTCCTCCTCTTCCATGCTTGCCCGGTACCCTAGATGTTAGGTAATCTATGGTCTCTATTCTCTTCCCTCTGAGAATCCCAATGGTACATTCCCTTCTGTCTATTAGAAAGAGACCATAGACATCCCTCTCTGCGAGCATATCCTCCAGTGGCTGGGTGTAAAAGGAGGAATCACACCTGTATAGAAACGAAGGTACAGGTAGAGGCGGCTCTATCACATAGGTGACCATCTCTGTCTGGTTTGCCCCCGCTGTTTTATGACCAACAAAAAAGACGAGACCATTCTCAGGAGGTTTCTTGAAATATTTCAATCTGCTCATTATGGACTCGATAGCGGATAAAACATTTTTTCGAGTTGTTTTTGATTTTATGTTGGTGGACTGCGAATACTCGTTTCTCAGATAGTTCATAACATCTGAGATCTGTCTGTTGGGTGGAATGTAAAGGGATATGAGTTCAGTATGCTGACCTTTACAGGATTTTATTTCGTCAAGTTTCTTTTTAAATTCATATCTCTCAATATCACTGAGCTCTTTCATAAAAAATCACTCCCTCCTACAACGTGAAAACCTTTCCATTCTCAGGAATTATAACCTCAGCAAAATCCTTGAGGTCTTCAGCAAGAGGCTTTCTGTCCTCACTGTGGAATAACACTATTTTCTCTGGTGAACAGCCCTTTGCAAATTCAACCAGCTGAGTGTGCCCTGCATGGGCTGAGAAGTCAAAGTAATAAACCTGACAGTCCACCTTCTGACTGACTCCATAGAAACTGATACTGCCCTTATCGAGGAGTTGTCTTCCATTTGTTCCATCCACCTGGTAACCTGTCAGAAGAATGGCACTCTTGGGGTCTTTCCTCAACTTCTCTATATACCAGAGTACCGGGCCGCCGTCCAGCATGCCGCTTGTTGTGAGTATCACTTCTCCTTTGAGAGCATGTTTCCTCTGCTGCGGGTTTCTCACAAATTTCACTCTTGATAGCGCTTTCTTCAGCTCTTTCTCAGATCTGAGATATCTAGGATGTTTCAAGAATATCTTCGATATCCTTTCGCCCATGCCATCCATCCATACATTGAATCCTGACCTGCTCAGCACCATAGCTATTTCCTGAGACCTCGATACAGCAAATACGGGGACGATCGCCACCCCTCCTTTGCTTACTATGTCCTCTATGGTATCGATGAATTCTCTTTCCAGACTTTTTCTCTCTGGATGGTCTCTTCCAGAGTATGTCCCCTCAAGGAAAAGTATGTCGCATTTCACAGGTTTGGTTCCATGCAGTAATCGTGTGTTTATGGTATTTATATCTCCGCTGAAGAGGATGCTTCTCGAACTGTTCCTTATCTCGAACATCAGGGAGCCAGGTATATGTCCCGCAGGATATGCCTTTAACTCGAAGTCTCCAATCGGTCTGGTTTCAAAGGGGTTGATGGGGATAACTCTGTAATATGCCTCCTTTATATCGTTTTTATCATATGGATATGCATACCCCTCTGCTCTCGCTACCTTAAGAGAGTCCACATAGAGTATCTTGCTGATTTCTCTGGTTAAGTCAGTCGTCCATATTGGAGCATCCTGCTCCCTGACAAGATATGGAAACATCCCGGAATGGTCGAGATGAGCATGTGTCAGTAGAGCTATGTCCACGGGCGGAGCAGGCATTGGATAGGATGGAGGGCTGGTTGGGGATATACCATAGTCCAAGAGTAATCTGGTATCATCTATCTCTAAAACCAGACCGAGTTTTCCTACTTCGCTTCCCCCGCCGAGGAAGTATGCCTTGATATCTTTCATTCTCACGGGTGTAATTGGAGGTAGTAATTAATCTTTGCTATCTTCCTTTTTTATGGACACTAC
>JAGGWT010000122.1 GCA_021163455.1 Thermoplasmata archaeon
ATCATGCTTGTGGGCGAGTTTTGCTATCTCTGGAAGTGGGTTGGTGAGACCTGTGCTTGTTTCGTTTGGGTGAAGGCAACAACCTTAATATCTTCCTTTGAGAGAACCTCTTCTATCTCTCCAAGATCTGGTGGGGAGCCCCATGGATATTTGAGTTCTATACACTCTCCATAAGTTTTTGCAAGCTGTCCCATCCTTTCTCCGAATTTTCCATTGTTGATTGTCAGAGCCTTTTCTCCCTTGTCGAGCAGGTTTGCCATTGCTGCATCCATCCCTGCTGTTCCAGAACCAGTGAGGATTGCAACATCATTTTTGGTCTGGAAGAGATATTGAGTGAGTTCTCTGAGTTCTTTATTGATCTCTGTGAATTCAGGGCTTCGGTGACCTATTGAGGGGGTATTCATCGCTTTTAATACTCTTGGATGGATCTTTACTGGTCCCGCCAGCATAAAGATATTGTCCTGTGGGTCAAAGACCATTTTTATTACCTCCCGAAAGTTTTTGGAAGAAGTATGTCTTTTTGATTTAAAACGATTTCCAAAAGAGGGATTTCTGTTAGGTTTAATTTGTAGATACCCATTGCAGATGTTGTGCCAGTGTGCATAACATTTGAGAATAATTATCCGCAGATGGTCTAAGAGGAGTATCTGTGGAGAGTATACTGTTGCGTATAATGGTTGTACCTTTAATACAGGCTTTTCTCAAGAACATCGTGCAGCATCTCAGGGGTAAATCTGAAATCAACTCTTTTCAGGAAGTACTTCAGGTCTTCGAAGAGTATCTTCTCCACATCCCTAAAATCGTCTCTCGAGAATCCATAATCATCGAGGGTTTCTTCGAAGCCTACAGATCGTAAAAACTCTCTGAATGATTTCTCTGCATCCTCGGGAGAATCTATTTTCTTTGAAAGAAGTGCCTGAAGGATTTTTCCGGAGTTTTCTGAATGTCTGTGAATCCAGTAGATGCTCCTAGCTCCAACTATAGCCAGACCGCATCCATGGGGAAGTTCTGGATTCAATCCGCTCAACGCATGTTCTATAGCGTGAACTATGTGAGCAGGACTCATATCCAGAGAGATTCCAGCTATCATGGAGGCATAGAGCAGTTTTTCTTTCTCATCTGTAGTTTGCTCTCTGGGTAGGCTTTCGCCTATGAGTTTTGCTGATTCAATTGAGAGAGTTTCCACAAATTTGTTTGATGTTGTGGCTGTGACCGCTTCATATGCGTGGAAGAATGCATCAATAGAAGTAAATATGGTTTGATTTTCGGGCAATGTAAGTGTATACCTGGGATCATCGATGCTGACATCCGGATACCTTGAAGAGATACCTATCTTGTGGATTCCGTCAGTGAGTACAGCAAACCTGTCTATCTCGCTCCCTGTTCCATGGGTGAGATTTACAGCATAAAGGGGCAGAGATCTTTTCGCGGTTTTTCCTTTAAGATAATCCCTTGCACAGCCTCCCGAGAGAGCTATCACTGAAGAAACTTTTGCTGTATCAATTATGCTTCCTCCACCCACAGCCACCATGCAATCGCTGGACTTCTTCCAGATATATTCTGCGAGCTCATCAGCCATCTCGACGGTTGGATTGGGTTTGATTCTGTCAAAAATATCATACTCAATGTTCTTCTCCTTCAGTATATTTTTGATATCATCGAGGGCGCCGCTCCGCCTTGCTGATTGTTTTCCTGTAACGATGGTTGCGTGCTCGATACCTGATACCTCTCTTTCAAGGTTTTTGATCGCATTTACACCAAAGTAAAGTTTTGTACCCCCGTACTTCAGATAGAATGTCTCCATGAATTATCACCCCTATGAAGATACAGAAAAACCGTTTTGGTATATAAAGTTAGATTCAGCCAAACAGTATGAACGAAAAGAAAGATATTGATAATTCGCTGCTCTTACCATACTCATCTATTGCCTCTATCCTGAGGGTGTGCCTTCCAAAGAGAGGACCGCGCAATCTGAAAGTGTATGTTTTCTCTCCCTTGAATTTCTTATCGAGAATTATTCTTTCCAGTTTTTCATCCATGTAGATTCTAATTTTAACGTAATTTCCTTCATCCCTGACTGTAAAGTTGACTGTTGTCTTACCTATAAGTACAGTTCCTCCAAACCAGTTTCTGAGGACTGGTCTCGACATAAAGTGTATCATTCCATCCTTTGGTATCGAGAATCCCACCTGGGGTGGAAGGTTGCCTTCGCTCAACCTTTTGCCTGATATCGCATCAAGATATCTTGCATCAAATGGATGTTCGTTGTCTGGTGGGTCAGAATATTTCTCTGTGGTTTTGTCTGAAAAGAGTGCTGCTATAATCATGAGGTTCTCCTTATTCAAAGGCAGATATTTCTCGCTGGCTGTCCAGATTGATGGTATGCTCTCGCTTCCTCCAGCAGGTATATCAACACTCTCGGTGGTTATGAAGTCCATAAGGCTGTATCTGTATGGTTTTCCATCATAATCGTACCATCTCGAATTAATCTCCACAAGATACACCATCAGTTTTCCTGAATAAGGTGTGTATTCGTTGTTTTTAACACGTATTATGCAGTTTATGGTTCTGTTGTTTTCGATATCAAAGTTGATATCAATGGACAGGTTCTTCTTCGGCTTCTGCGAAATTTCCTTTATGTATTTCTCTATCTCGCTTTTACTTGCCTCAGAACCATATACCACCTTCTTTCCACCATCTATGAACATTGTAGGGAAGCCGTAAATGTTGTAACCTTTGTCCAGCCTTTCCTTGGCGGCGGCGCTCTTGTCGTAAATCAGGCTGATAACATACATCGGATATTTTCCGCTATCGTAAATCTCATACACCTTTTCTCCGAGTTTTGGACAGTATTTACACCATGTAGCTGTGCCTATCTCGCAGAGAACAGGGTAGAGTTTTTCCTGTTGTTGTGAATTATCTGTCTGATTTGCTGATTCTCCCGAATCCGGTTGTTGATTCTCCTGGTTATTATTCTCCGATATTCCAGATGGAGAGGAATATGATGGTGTCAGACTAACATAAATTAAGGATGCAAGAAGAAGCACAGCTATAGATATCGCCGCCAGAGTGACTTTCACTGCCCCGTCCATTTTCTATTTCCAACTTTATTTTTATTTTTAATTACCTTTAACGTTTTCTATTAGTTCAATTAAATTTTGTGCCGGCAGCGCACCAGCTCTCAGATAGAATATCCTCCCGAGTTCATCTATCACCACAATGGTGGGTATAGCGTTCTCCAGAAGGTATTTCGATGCCTCTCCGTATTTATCCATGCCAAATGTCCATTTTCCAATGTAATCTCCGTATACAGCCTTTATGGAATCAGCAGCATCCTTGGCAACATCTATAGATATTATAACAACTGTATTATCGTTCATGTAATGATCCTTTACCTGTGAGAGATATTCCATCTCTTTCCTGCATGCAGGGCAGTTCACGCTCATGAGATCCAGTACAACCACCTTGTTCCTGTATTCACTGAGATGTTTCTCCTTTCCAGAAAGTGTCACAAACCTGAAATCCTCCCCCTTAACTTTTCCCTTCAGTGTAAGATTCAGCACCTCTATGAATCTCTCTATAGATGTGTTTCTGTCAGAAGGGTCATAAATTCCATAAGCCACCAGCCTGCTCAGTTCCTTGCCTTTGCTGTTGAGAAATATTACGAGAGGGAAAGGAGTGTACACGAATTTATATTTTGATAGAATCCACTCCTGAGACTGATCGTACACTTCCACCTTGATCAGAATAAATTTTTTCAGCATGGATTTGACTGTATCATTGGAAAACAGCTCGTCCTCGACGAGTTTGCAGAAGGATTGTGAATAGGACTCAGAATTATTGTTAAATGTACAGAAAAAGAGTATCGCTGGTTTTCCTGTTTTGTTTACTTCGTTCATCCCGTCAGTATAGCTGTACCACTTGAGAGAATCTGTATCGCTGGTGCTTTCGTTGTTTTTGTTCTGGGTGGTACATCCGGACAGGAACACGATGGCACCAATAATTATGACAGCTATCTTGAATTTCATCCTCAACAGCTCATATCATGTTTAAGGATTTTAGTTTCTCAACAATGAATTCCTTGGGCATTGCACCTATGATTCTGTCAACGAGTTTTCCATCCTTGAAGAGAAGGATCGTGGGTATGCTCATTATGTTGAATCTCATTGCTGTTCTCTGATTCTCATCGACATTCAATTTTCCAAAGACCACTTTCCCCTTGAGCTCCTTTGCCAGCTCTTCTATCACGGGTGCAATCATGAGACATGGACCGCACCACGGCGCCCAGCAGTCGATGGCGACGTTTTTGTGCTTTATGATGATTTCCTCGAAATTAGCATCATTGACTTCCAGTGGCTTGTCAGGTGTCTCCTGTTTCTCGTCTTCCATATATCTCTTCCTCAACTCTTCCAATTTTTTCTTTCTGAGTATCTCCAGCTCGTCCATACAGTATAGAATATTGGAGAGGTTGTATATAACGTTTGTGCAGTGTTTATGCACAAACGTTAAATAGTTTGTCTTAATTCTGAAACTGAATGGAAGAGGAACTGTGTAGAGATATCATAAAGAAGATGTTGAATTTAAAGGATTTGGATGTGGTTGTTTATAAAAATCTGCTGCGGCAAAGAAGGAAAGTGAAGGTTAATGATCTCTCCCATATTGTTGGAAGGGACAGGTCAACTGTACAGAGGTCTCTGAACAGACTGGTAAAAGCGGGTCTGTGTCGTAAGGAGAAAAGGATAATGAGAAATGGTGGATATTATTACATATACTCAGTAAAAGAAGCTGAAGAGATAAGAGATATAATCGAAAAATGCTTAGAGGAATGGTATACAAAAATTAAGACCAAACTGCTGGAGGGAGAGGAGTTTCTGAGTTGATTGGAACGCTGTATAACCAAAATCTGTTAACGTCTGTAAATTATCGATGTGGAGGAACCCTGAAGAAACCATTTTGTAATAGATGGAGTATTATGTGAGAACATGAAAAGAAAAGGTTTTGCAAAAACAGCACCAAAATCTCTTGAAAAGAGGATAATTGATAATGCTCTTCTTATCAAGAATGATTTTTCTATCATTCTGCCAGAGCCACTTGATGATGCATCCAGAAAGGTTGTAAAATCCCTGGAAAAGAAGCTGAAGAAGGTGTGGATGGTCAAAGATGATGCACAACGCCTCGAAAAGTTATCAAGAAAAAAAGGGGTAGAGGGTGCTCTTGCAGCAATTCTGATACTGGCAAATGATAAAAAGGCACCCTATTTAGCACAGGTTAGGATTGGAGGAAAAAATATTTCGTATGCGGTGAGGGGAAAAGCTGAGAGGGAGAAACTGATATCTCTTCAGCATTTTGACGACCCTGTATTGAGGTTGCTCTTTTATAGAGATATCGCTTTTAAGAAAAAACTGGCATTTTATTCGTGGGACAATAAACTTGTATGTTCCTCAGCCTCCTCAGATATACCCAAAGAATTTCTGGAGTTTCTTTCGAAACACCTGGGTCTTCAGAGAGAGAAAAACGTTCTCAGATGCTCTCATCTGGTGGATGAGAACAAAGAACACATGTTCATAGAAATTAAAAGTATCAGGGTAGAGATATGCAGGGATTGTCTGTCAGATAAGAATACATTCATGGAAATATCAAAATACTTCATAGACCCGAATCTGAAAAAGAAAATTAAAGTAGGGATTGTTTCACCTCTCCTCGAATACAATCTTGATACCAACTTCACCCAGGAGTACCTTGAGGGAAGGATAAGCGATTTCAGCTTCTTTGAAAAAAATCTGGAGAAATGGAAAAAGGATCTAACTTCCAGAGAGGTTTTTCTGATATACTGGAAAGGAAAGGTCTTCAAAGATGCGGACAGTTTTCTGGAACATGTGGG
>JAGGWT010000112.1 GCA_021163455.1 Thermoplasmata archaeon
GTCATAGACAATCCAGGGATAACCACAGACGAACTCATGGAGATAGTAAAAGGACCGGACTTTCCAACTGGTGGAGTCATATGTGGAAAATCTGGTATAAGACAGGCCTATGAGACAGGTAGAGGTTTGATAAAGTTAAGAGGAAAAGCAACTATAGAGGGAAAAGAGAAGAAAAAAATCGTTATCACGGAGATACCCTATCAGGTTAACAAATCGAATCTTCTGAAAGAGATAGCAGATCTTGTTAGGAACGGAAAAATAGACGGTATAACTGATCTGAGGGATGAGAGTGACAGGGAGGGGATGAGGGTTGTCATAGAATTGAGGAGGGACGTCATTCCGGATATCATACTTAACCAGTTATTCCAGCATACACAGCTTCAGGTTACATTCGGTATCATCAATCTTGCCATAGTGGATGGAGAGCCAAAGATACTCTCTCTCAAGGAGATGATGCAGGCTTTCATAAGACACAGAGTCAATGTTATAACCAGAAGAAGCAAGTATCTGCTCAGAAAAGCCGAAGAAAAACTGCATATACTGGAAGGATTTCTCATAGCGCTCAGCAACATTGACAGAATTATAGAAACAATAAGAAGGAGCAGGGATGTGGAAGAGGCAAAGCGCAACCTCATGACTGGTTTTTCATTATCGGAGGTTCAGGCAAAAGCCATTCTTGAAATGAGGTTGCAGAGATTGACCAGAATGGAAAGGGACAGCGTGGAGAAAGAGTATCAGGCAACAAAGAAAGAGATAGAGAGATTGAAATGGTTGCTCAGCGATAGAAAACATATCCTTGAGGAAATCAAAAAGGAACTTCTCGAGATAAAGGAAAAATTTGGTGACGAAAGAAGGACGGAAATCATCGAGGAAGAGGGAGAGATAGAACTGGAAGACCTTATTCAGGAGAGGGACATGATAGTTGTGCTGACTGATCAGGGATACATAAAGAGAATGCCCCTCACCACCTACAGAACTCAGAAGAGAGGAGGTATGGGTCTAATAGGAATGGACGTTAAAGAAGGGGATTTCCTCAAACTGTCATTTATTGCTTCAACACACGATTTTGTGCTGCTGTTCACAAATCAGGGAAAGGTCTACAAACTCAAGTGTTATCAGATACCAGAAGGCGGGCGCCGCTCGAGAGGAAAAGCGATGATAAACATTCTACCAAAACTTGATAGAGAAGAACGTGTGATAACCGCAGTACCCGTAAAATCATTCGATAAAGATGGTTATCTGGTTTTTGTCAGCAGAAGGGGTTTCATCAAGAGATGCAAAATGGAGCTTTTCAGAAACATAAGGTCAAATGGAATCATAGCCATAGATCTTGATGAGAATGATGAGCTGGTTGATGTAATTAAAACCTCTGGAGACGGAGAGATATTCGTGGCGAGCAAGAATGGACAGGCATGCTGGTTCAGCGAGGACGAAATCAGACCAATGGGAAGAAGTGCAAGAGGGGTTATTGGAATAAGACTTGATAAGGGAGATGAGGTCGTATCTCTCGATTACATAACAGAGAAGCGTGATATCCTTACAGTTACAGAGAATGGATTTGGAAAAAGAACGCCTTTGAAAGATTACAGAAAAACACACAGAGGGAGCAAGGGAGTGAGAACAATAATAACAAATGAGAGAAACGGCAAGGTGGTATTTGCTAAATCAGTAAAGGATGACGATGAGATACTGGTTGTGAGCAGGGCCGGGATGATGACCAGATTGAGGGTGAAGGATATAAAAAGACAGGGAAGAAATACAATGGGTGTGAGAATTGTTAGGCTCAAGAAGGATGACAAGGTTATATGCGTGACCAGATTTGAAACATAAGAAGAGTGTTTGGAATTATCAGGCGCCCGGCGGTCTGTAAAGATTTGTCTCTGGATTTCTCTTACACTATGACTTCCATCCGTCCTCACAGGTGCATGGAGATTTTTCGCATTTGGGGCATTTTCCATCATATTTGGCAATAGCCTTCTCTATATCCACTTCCAGAAGATTTGCAAGTGAAAATATCCATGCCACGACATCGGCAAATTCATTTTCTATCTCTTTTCTGTTTTTCTTCCTTATTCCCCTGACGAGTTCGCCCATTTCCTCTATAACCCACAGAAAGGTCTTTTCCACTCCTCTCTTTCTGTCCCTCGAGCCATACAATTCATCCATCATTTTCTGAAATTCTCTTATTTCCATAAGATAACCTCCTGTCCTTTGGTACATAATTTTTTATCGATTTTCCATCTCCTTTACCACATCCGAGAAAGTAGGGACCCCACTTTAATATAACGTAGCCCTCTGCACTTATGCTCAAATTTTCTCCTGACATCCATTTTATGGCATCTTCCTCATCAAGTTCGATTATATTTTTCTTCGCAAATTTTCCCACAATGAAAGACCCCTCTATGGACAATCTGAGACCATCCTTACATAACTTTCCAAAATACAGACCATCATAATGTCTGTGCTTCTTTATATCAACTCTTTTGCAGTTCGTTCTTTTTGCATAGACCTTGCCGTTTTCCTTTCCAACAAATTCGAGATCTAAATCGTTCTCGCTTACACCGAACTGCTCTCTGAGGTATCTCATCACCACATCCTTGCACATCATATCACCTATGGTTTTCTTATCTTGGCAACAAAGAAGCCTTCGGTATCATTATCCTGAGGATGAATTCTCAGGCATTTCCTTACCTCGCTTGTATACTCCTTATCTCCAAAATTAACAAATGGTTCTCTCTTCCTCAATGGTAGACCTATCTCTTCTATCTCGGCATCCGTGTTCCTGAGAAGATAGTCAACAACTTCCTCATTCTCCATAGGATCTAAGGTACAGGTCGAGTATACGAGTACGCCACCGTTTTTGAGTGTTCTGTAACCTGCTATAATGAGTGCTTTTTGAAGTCTGGATAGATGCTCTATCTCCTTTTCTCTCCATGATTTCAGATACTTGAAGTTCTTCCTCACCATCCCGGCATTGCTGCACGGTGCATCCACTAGAACTGAATCAAAACAATTCTCATATTTTGAAAAAAATCTGCCATCATATCTCGTGACCTGTGTATTGAGAACCCCGCATCTCTGCAGATTGGATATGAGAAC
>JAGGWT010000094.1 GCA_021163455.1 Thermoplasmata archaeon
CAGCGATAACTTTGCACCGAATAGAGAACCTATCGCGCCGGCGCCGAATACCAGGATTCTCATAACCCGACCCTCCCCATCATCTCTCTCAATCTGTTTTCGTCGAAGGATACAAGCGGTCTCAATACCGGTATATTCAGAAACTTATCCATATCAAGATTTATATTGTCCATGGTTTCACCTGTCACCAGAGCGATGCATCCTTTAAGATTTTCTTCTATCCCTCCATAAGATATTTCAACATGATTTTCAACATACCACTCTCTTACAAATTTGTTTAGTGTGGTTTCTTCATTCTCAACCAGTAATTTTGCGGAGCACCCTCTCCTCAACATATACCATAATGCGAGGATATCGTTTCTGTTTCTTATGAGCGAAAGTATCTTTCCCTGAGTTCCTGCAGGTAAACCGCCTGGTCCCTTTATCTTCTCAAAAAATAAATAGCTCTTCTCGTCTCTGACTTCCACAAAGAGTTCAATATCAGGTTTTTCGAGATTCACTTTGAGATTGTATTTTTCCTTTATTTCTCTGCCAACCTCAACAGCAACATCCTGACTGGTAAAATCATGGTTTCCCGTTCTTCTCACTCTCACAGCAAATGTTTTTCCATCTTTTGGGGTCTCTGCCATCATCTCAAGAGATTTCTTAATTATGCTTTTCATGGTGGATGATGTCTCTGCAGAAGGGCTTACCGAAGCCACACCGAATATTTTTTTCAGAACCTCCAGTGCTCGTTCTATCTGCCTAGTTATCAAAAAGATTCTTCCTCTTTTTATTTGTATTGTGGCCACGATACTTTCTCTGTTGAGAGCATACCGAATGTTTTCGATAAGCTGTCTTTCGAATCTTTTTCTTACACTCTCGCTCTTCAGACCTATCTCCGCGTATCTTACAATTATGAGGTCAAACATCCGGGAAGAAAAACTCGTCAAGTTTTTAATACTAATCCTTGATACAAGTGCTATCAACTTAAGTGATGGTCTATATGGAGTTATATGGTTTCTGACCCCAGTTTTCTGCTTTTTTCAGAGTAACAGCCTCTGAATCTATTTCCGAATTTGTGTATCCACATAAATGTTCTGCTTCTCTTTATGAGAGGTTCTATCGTGGAAGATGTCTTCCCAAGAGATAGACCGGTATTCTGTGGTTGGAGAAATAGCCAAAATGTTACCTCCAGCTAAACCTCTATCCATCCTCTTGCACCAAGAAGCCACAAGATAAAACCACCAACCCAGACGAAGGGACCAAAGACCGTTACGGGATAGAAATCACCACCCTCCCAGAGCATGTCTGGATTTGCATCCTCTGCTTCAACATAAAGCAGCTCAAAAGAGCAATCCCAGAAGGCGGGAGAATAATGCAGAGGATTGAGAAAGATTCCCTTTATCTTCACCACAACCTCCTCATTTACATCGATTTCTGGTACAGTTGTTGTGAACTCGAATATAGCCATTTCATCTTCTCTCCAATCATAGGTTCTCATAACCACTCCACATGTAACATTATGGGCAGGTCTGCAACCAACGTTCTTCACCTTTATACGGAATCCTCCCACACCAAACCCCAGATGAATCCCCGTTATCTCCAAATCCGCAGCATCTCTGGGCTCGATTGCATATAGATGATTTTCACCCACAACGTAGATGGTTCCATCCTCTCTGATTGTTGGGCCATCCAGCAACGCTTCATCTGTCTTCCACGCCCATCTTAAAGTTCCATTTGGATTCAATGCAAATACAGCATGACCTCCAACTCCGTAGATTATGCCGTTTTTGTCTATAGCTAAGTTGTTAGCAGTGTAAGCTTTTGTTTTCCAGAGTAAAGTTCCGTTTCTGTCAAAAGCATAAACTTTGCTACCCGATGCTATATAAAGAGTGCCATTCTCGGATATCACGGGTGGCATATAGGTGCTACCTATGTTATATTTCCACTTCAATGTTCCATTTGGATAAAACGCATAGAGATATCCATTTCTGCTACCATAGTAAATTATTCCTTCTTCATCAACGCTGGGACCAAACGATGTGTGAAATGCTCCCTCCCATTTCTTCCATTTTATGGTTCCATTGTTTGCATAAATAGCATAGAGATAACCATCTATGTGACAGTCGGTATAAATTGTATTGTTATGAATAACAGCAGAAGAGCAACCATCAATCTTTACACTCCACTTTATTGTTCCATTCGGATAAATCGCATAGAATTTTCCATTTGCTAACAGGGGATCTGTCGTTCCTATATAAATGGTACCATCTTCCCCTATGAGAGGATCTCCACAAGCACCATCTTTTAGATCACTCTTCCACTTTATTGTTCCATCCGGATCGATTGCATAAAGATATCTCTCCCAGTCACCTACATAGATGGTTCCATCTTTCGCTATCGCAATCCCCCACACACTGATATCCAGAGTCCACTTTATCGTTCCATTTGGATAGATCGCATAGAGTCGACGGTAAGAGCCGGTGTAAATGATACCGTTTTTATCTATAACTGGATGTGCCAAGAATATGCCATCTATATAAATTTCCCATTTAAGTAAAGCCGTACATCCATTTTTCCCGTAAGGACTCCTACCAGTGTGATGAACATCGTGTCTGAACATAGGCCAAGGAGAATCCATGAGTCCAGAGTTTTCTGATTCGTAGTCGGATTTGGTGGTTGGTAATGCAACAATGATAGGAAAACATATGGGTGCCATAAGCAACAAAAATACACCAAGTATTAGTGTTATTTTCATCATCGTAGATATTATAATCTGTGTGAATAAAAAGTTTTTGTGCATTCGAGGAAATAAGTAATGACCGAAAGTTTTTTTTTACTCTACATGTATTACTGATGTAGGGAGGTGAAAAATAGTGAGGAGAAAGTTAGTTGTTCTGTTTCTGACGCTATTGATGACATCTACTGCCATAGTAGGTGTTTTCAATCACAGAAACGGAACAGTCAGCATTGCTAGCGCAGCTGAAAGATCTAGTGGAGGGAATGGACTGAACTATCGAACAATCATTAACTATAGTTATGTATGGAAGAAAACTGACATTCTCAGCAAGATAGTGAAGAACCCCAATTTTAGCAAGGGCCGTGCATTCGGAACAAAAGGCGAGCAGGAAGCTGCAAAACTTATCCAGCAGTGGATGAATGGAACACTGGGATCGGAGAATGTAACGAGAGACCAGATAAGTAAAAAGTTGACCTTTTGGGATGGACTAACAAATGAAGGTTTTAGAAAAATTGGATTTTACTGGGGATTTGGGTGGCAAGACAGGAGATGGACGCTGGTTAATGATACACACTGGATATGGGTCAGAGTTATCAACAAATCGACGGGAAGAATAGCGGAAGAAGACGGAAAGAAACTTTCATGGAATTTATCGGTCAAAAATCATACATGTTTCTCACTGATCAAAACATGGATGGTACCTGGAGAGGG